>NZ_JBHURF010000021.1:0-189501 GCF_042674125.1 Rhodococcus sp. NPDC056960
CACCATGATCAGGTCGGCCCACGCGGAAACCTCGGCGGGGGTACCGACGGTCAGGCCCTGCTCCTCGGCCTTCGCGCGGGACTTCGAGCCCTCCTTGAGGCCGATGCGCACATCGACGCCCGAATCGCGCAGGCTCAGCGAGTGCGCGTGGCCCTGGCTTCCGTACCCGATCACAGCGACCTTACGGCCCTGGATGATCGACAGATCGGCATCGTCGTCGTAGAACATCTCGACTGCCACAGTTCAACCTCTTTCTTGGAATGTGCGTAACTAAAGTACTAGCGAGTGGCCGTGATGGACTTCGGCCCCCGTCCCACGGCCACGACCCCGGACTGCACGATCTCCCGGATGCCGTACGGATCGAGCATCCGCAGCAGCGCATCCAGCTTGGATCGCGTTCCAGTCGCCTCGATCGTGACCGACTCCGGGGAGACGTCGATCACCTTGGCGCGGAACAGATTCACCGTCTCGATCACCTGCGTGCGCACGCTGGCGTCGGCTCGCACCTTGATGAGCACCAACTCGCGGGCGACGGAGGCCTCACCGTCCTGCTCGACGATCTTGATGACGTTGACGAGCTTGTTGAGCTGCTTGGTCACCTGCTCGAGCGGGAACTCGTCGACGGTCACGACGATGGTCATGCGCGAGATCTCGGGAAGCTCGGTACCACCGACGGCGAGCGACTCGATGTTGAACCCGCGACGGGAGAACAGCGCGGCCACCCTGGCCAGCACGCCCGGCTTGTCCTCGACGAGAACACTGAGGGTGTGGCTGGTGCTCACTGATCTTCCTCCCCGGCCGCTGCGGCCGTGCCCGAACGCTGCTCGCGCTCCATGGCCTCGTGGATGACGGCCGGCTCGGCGGCCGCCTCGTCGTCGTCGAACAGCGGACGGATGCCCCGTGCCGCCATGATCTCGTCGTTGCTCGTGCCCGCGGCGACCATCGGCCACACCTGGGCGTCGGCGCCGACGATGAAGTCGATCACGACCGGCTTGTCGTTGATGGACTGCGCCTCACGGATGGCCGCCTCGACGTCTTCTTCACGCTCGACGCGAATGCCGTGGCACCCCAACGCCTCTGCGAGCTTCACGAAGTCCGGGATGCGGACCGCGCCGTGGGTGCCGAGGTTGGTGTTCGAGTAGCGCTCGTCGTAGAACAGCGTCTGCCACTGACGCACCATGCCGAGGTTGCCGTTGTTGATGAGCGCAACCTTGATCGGGATGCCCTCCAGCGCGCAGGTGGCGAGTTCCTGATTGGTCATCTGGAAGCAGCCGTCACCGTCGATGGCCCACACCTCGGTGTCGGGCATACCCATCTTGGCGCCCATCGCGGCGGGCACGGCGTAACCCATCGTGCCGAGACCGCCCGAGTTCAGCCACGTGCGCGGCTTCTCGTAGTTGACGAACTGGGCCGCCCACATCTGGTGCTGACCGACGCCGGCGCAGTAGATCGCGTCGGGGCCGGCGAGCTTGCCGACCGCCTGGATCACGTACTCCGGGGACAGCGCGCCGTCCGAGGGGCGGTCGTAGCTGAGCGGGTAGGTGCGCCGGATTCCGTCGAGGTACGCCCACCACTCCGTGAGGTCCAGCGTGGTTCCGGTGGCCAGGTCGGCCCTGATCGCCTCGATCAGTTCGACGATGACCTCCTTGCAGTCGCCCACGATCGGGACGTCCGCGTACCGGTTCTTGCCGATCTCCGCCGGGTCGATGTCGGCGTGGATGACCTTCGCCTCGGGGGCGAACGAGTCGAGCTGACCGGTGACGCGGTCGTCGAACCGCGCACCGAGGGTGATCAGGAGATCGCTGCGCTGCAATGCGGCCACCGCGGCGACGGTGCCGTGCATGCCGGGCATGCCGCAGTTCAGCGTGTGACTGTCCGGGAACGCGCCGCGCGCCATGAGGGTGGTGACCACCGGAATGCCGGTGAGCTCGGCCAGTTCCAGCAGTTCCGGCGACGACTCCGACTTGATGACGCCACCACCGACGTAGAGCACCGGGTGCTTCGCGTCGGCGATCAGGCGCGCGGCCTCGCGGACCTGCTTGCCGTGCGGCTTGGTGACCGGGCGGTATCCGGGCAGCCGCATCTCCGGCGGCCACGAGAACGTGGTCTGCGCCTGGAGAACGTCCTTCGGGATGTCGACGAGCACGGCGCCGGGACGACCGCTGGAGGCGAGGTAGAAGGCCTCCGCGATGATCCGGGGGATGTCGACGCCCTCGGTGATGAGGAAGTTGTGCTTGGTGATCGGCATGGTGATGCCGGAGATGTCGGCTTCCTGGAACGCGTCGGTGCCGATGAGCCCGCGGCCGACCTGGCCGGTGATGGCGACGACCGGAACGGAGTCCATCTGCGCGTCGGCGAGCGGGGTCACGAGGTTGGTCGCACCGGGGCCCGACGTCGCCATGCAGACGCCGACCTTGCCGGTCGCCTGGGCGTACCCGGTGGCGGCGTGGCCTGCACCCTGCTCGTGGCGGACGAGCACGTGCCGGACCCGCTTCGAGTCGAAGAGCGGATCGTAGACAGGCAGAACGGCACCACCCGGAATGCCGAATACCGTGTCGACCTCGAGCTCCTCGAGGGCTCGGACCACGGACTGGGCGCCACTGACCCGCTCGGGGGCGAGTTGGCGGCGGCTACCGGTCTGCGTCGCGGCGGCCGCGGTCGTCGGGCTTGCTGCCCCCGACTTGCGCGGCGTGGGTTGAGGCCGTGCGGTTGGTGCGCTCACTGGGAAATCCTCTGATTCTGGCTCCGGGCAACAAAAAACCCCCGTCAGCTCATGCTGTACGAGGGTGGCGCGTCGTTATCTGGCGAGTTGAAGGAATCGACTCAGGCGACGACGCGCCGGCCGATTACGAGCAACTCATTCTGTTTCACGCGCTCGACGGTAGGCGCGCTAATGGTGAACAGTCAACTTGGTGAGTCGGCCGTCCCAGAATATGAGATACGTCGGCTGCGGTGCGAAGATGTAGAGGTGTCAACTTCGCAGCAGCCCGTGCCACCGGAATCATCATCCCACACGACGAACCCACCCAAGCAGGTCATCCGGATTTCTCCCCTGGCCTACCTGGGATGCGCCTTCCTCCTGTTCGCCGTGTCGTTCCCCATCTTCGGCTGGCCCGCCGCCTTCGGCTGGCTCGTGATCGCGCCGATCGTCGCGGTGGCCTGGGTCGCGCGGGTGCGCACCACGGTCACATCCGATGGGATCGAGGTGCGCCGGCTGTTCGGCGGCCGGTCCCTCGCCTGGTCCGAGATCACCGGATTCCGCTTCCCCCGGCGCGGGTGGGCCCGGGCGACGCTGGCGGACGGCGGCGAGGTCACCCTCCCGGTCGTCACGTTCGACCGGCTGCCGGACATCGCCGAGGCGAGCGGCGGCCGGATCACCGACCCCTACGCGGCGGACGCCGCAACGGAGGAAGCGGCCCACCACACCGCGACCGAACCGGACGGCGAGCACCCGGCGAAGGACCGGCCCGCCACAGACGGGGAATAGCGCGCGAGTAGCGTTTGTCAGTACTTCCGTACGCTGACTAAGGAATACGCTCATGCCCCCGCTGAGGTCCCGAACCACCACCGCAGGACGAAATGCCGCAGGCGCCCGCGCCCTGTGGCGCGCCACCGGAATGACCGACTCCGACTTCGGGAAGCCGATCGTCGCGATCGCGAACTCGTACACGCAGTTCGTTCCCGGGCACGTCCACCTGAAGAACGTCGGCGACATCGTCGCCGACGCCGTCCGCGCCGCCGGTGGTGTACCTCGCGAGTTCCACACGATCGCCGTCGACGACGGCATCGCGATGGGGCACGGCGGCATGCTGTATTCCCTTCCCAGCCGCGAGATCATCGCCGACTCCGTCGAGTACATGGTCAACGCGCACACCGCCGACGCGCTCGTCTGCATCTCCAATTGCGACAAGATCACGCCCGGAATGCTCAATGCCGCACTGCGTTTGAACGTTCCCACCGTGTTCGTGTCGGGTGGGCCGATGGAGGCGGGCAAGGCCGTGGTGGTGAACGGCGTCGCGCAGGCGCCGACCGACCTCATCACGGCGATCTCGGCGAGCGCCAACGACCAGGTCGACGACGAAGGACTGTCCGAGGTCGAGCGCAGCGCGTGCCCGACGTGCGGATCGTGCTCGGGCATGTTCACCGCGAACTCGATGAACTGCCTCACCGAGGCCCTCGGCCTGGCATTGCCCGGCAACGGCTCCACCCTCGCCACCCACGAGGCCCGTCGCGCGCTGTTCACCCGCGCGGGCACCACCGTCGTCGAGGCCGCCCTGCGGTACTACCGGGACGAGGACGACTCCGTCCTCCCCCGCAACATCGCGACGCCCGCCGCGTTCCGCAACGCGATGGCGCTGGACGTCGCGATGGGCGGTTCCACCAACACGGTGCTGCACACGCTCGCGGCGGCACAGGAGGGCGAGGTCTACGACTTCGACCTCGACAAGATCGACGAGATCAGCCGCAAGGTGCCGTGCCTGTCGAAGGTCTCGCCGAACTCGGACTACCACATGGAGGACGTGCACCGAGCAGGCGGAATTCCCGCGATCCTCGGCGAACTGCGCCGGGCGGGACTGCTCGAGAGCGATGTCTCCACCGTGCACACGAAGAGCTTCGACGAGTGGCTCGACACGTGGGACATCCGGTCCGGCAAGGCATCCGACGACGCGGTCGAGCTCTTCCACGCCGCGCCCGGCGGCGTCCGCACCACCGAGCCGTTCTCGACCAACAACCGGTGGTCGTCGCTCGACACGGACGCCGCGAACGGCTGCATCCGCGACTTCGAGCACAAGCACACGGTCGAGGGCGGCCTGGCGGTGCTGCGGGGCAACATCGCCGTCGACGGCGCGGTCATCAAGACGGCGGGCATCGACGAAGACCTGTTCCACTTCCAGGGACCCGCACGTGTGGTGGAGTCGCAGGAGGAGGCGGTGTCGGTGATCCTCGGCAAGAAGATCCAGCCCGGTGAGGTTCTCGTCGTGCGCTACGAGGGCCCTGCGGGCGGCCCCGGCATGCAGGAGATGCTGCACCCCACCGCATTCCTCAAGGGCTCCGGCCTCGGGAAGAAGTGCGCGCTGATCACCGACGGGCGCTTCTCCGGCGGTTCCTCGGGGCTGTCCATCGGCCACATCTCTCCCGAAGCCGCCAGCGGCGGCGCCATCGGCCTGGTGGAGGACGGCGACCAGATCCTCATCGACATCGCGACCCGCAGCCTGAAGCTCCTCGTCGACGACGCGGTGCTCGCCGAGCGCCGGGCGAAGATGGAGTCGTCCGAGCGTCCGTGGCAGCCGGTGAACCGCGAACGCACCGTCACCACGGCCCTGCGCGCGTACGCCGCCCTGGCCACGTCGGCCGACAAGGGCGCGGTCCGGCACGTTCCCTGACGCGTTGGCAGGCGCACCGAGCAGACACGAAGCCGGGTGCCGCAGCAGGAGGATTCCTGCCGCGGCACCCGGCTTCCGTCGTCGGTGGGGCCACCCGTTCGGTCCGGATGTGACCACCCTCACGGGTGATCAACTCGCTCAAACGAAAACACCCCAGAACACGTTCTACTGATCGATTTGATCAGTTGGGCCGTCGCTTCTTGCACATCGCGCTCAGTAGTGGTTCCCTCAGTTGGCCGTTGAGACCTACATCACAATCGGCAGCCCACCGGAACATCTCCGGCCCACGAGGCCGTCGGGAACACAACCAAGGAGCGACACATGCCCGGAGTCGGCATATGGCGAACGAAATCCGTTGAGCAATCGATAGCGGACACCGACGAACCCGACACCCGGCTGCGGCGGGAACTCACCGCGAAAGACCTCACCGTCTTCGGTGTCGCCGTCGTGATCGGCGCCGGCATCTTCACGCTCACCGCCCGGACCGCGGGCAACGTTGCCGGCCCGTCCATCTCGCTCGCCTTCGTCCTCGCCGCCATCGCATGCGGCCTGGCCGCCCTCTGTTACGCCGAGTTCGCCTCCACCGTCCCCGTCGCGGGCAGTGCGTACACGTTCTCCTACGCCACCTTCGGCGAGTTCGTCGCCTGGATCATCGGCTGGGACCTCATCCTCGAATTCGCCCTCGCCGCGGCCGTCGTCTCCAAGGGCTGGTCGCTGTATCTGGGCAACGTCCTCGGGTTCAGCGGATCCACCACCGCCCACCTCGGGCCCATCGACTTCGACTGGGGCTCGCTGATCATCGTCGGCGGCATCACCATCGTGCTCGCGATCGGGACCAAGGTGTCCTCGCGCGTGTCCGCCGTCATCACGGCCATCAAGATCGCGGTGGTCCTCCTCGTCATCGCCGTGGGCGTCTTCTACATCAAGAAGGAGAACTACGCCCCGTACATCCCGCCGGCCGAGAGCACCGAGACCGCCGCGCACGGTGTGCACCAGAGCCTCTTCTCGTTCCTCTCGGGCGCGGACGGCAGCAGCTACGGCTGGTACGGCCTCCTCGCCGCGGCGAGCCTCGTCTTCTTCGCCTTCATCGGCTTCGACGTCGTCGCCACCACCGCCGAAGAAACCAAGAACCCGCAGAAGGCCCTCCCCCGCGGCATCCTCGGCTCGCTCGCGATCGTCACCGTGCTCTACGTCGCCGTGACCCTCGTGCTCACCGGCATGGTGAAGTACACCGATCTCAAGACCGGCAGCCCGCTCGTCGGCGACAGCAGCGCCACCCTCGCGACCGCGTTCGAGGCACACGGCATCACCTGGGCCCAGACCGCCATCAACTTCGGCGGACTCGCCGGCCTCACCACCGTCGTGATGGTGATGATGCTCGGTCAGACCCGCGTCCTGTTCGCCATGTCCCGCGACGGACTGATGCCCCGTGGTCTCGCGAAGACCGGCAAGAAGGGCACCCCGGTCCGCATCACACTGTTCGTCGGCGCCGTCGTGGCCGTCCTCGCCGCCTTCTTCCCGATGGGCACGCTCGAGGAGATGGTGAACATCGGCACGCTCTTCGCGTTCGTCCTGGTCTGCATCGGCGTCATCATCCTGCGCCGCACCCGCCCCGACCTGCCCCGCGGGTTTCGCGTCCCGCTCGTCCCGCTCGTTCCCATCCTCGCCGTCCTCGCCTGCGGATGGCTGATGCTGAACCTCTCCGTCGAGACCTGGATCCGATTCCTGGTGTGGATGGCCCTCGGAGTCGTCGTCTACTTCGCCTACGGCCGGCGCAAGTCGGTCCTCGGACAAAAGCTCGCCGCACAGGCCGGCCCGCCCGAGGAGGAGAACATCCCCGAGCTCGCCCAGCGCTGACCCTGCAGGAACAACGACTGCGCCGCACTCCCGATCCGGGGATGCGGCGCAGTCGTGGCAGGAAGACGTGGCAAGAAGAACGGTCAGATGAGAGGGTTGGCGCCGTTCAGGAAGATCCACACGCACACACCGGCGGCGATGCCCAGAATCAGTGCCACGAACGACCCGATGAACGGGCGCGTCGCCCAGCCCCGGCGGCCATCGAGGGAGAGGCGTCCCGGCCCGGTGAGAATGATCACGCCCGCGCACACACCGAGGAGCGTCTCGTACTCGGTACCCGCGGGCGCGAAGTACTCGAGCCCCGGTTCCGCGATCTGCCGGAACGCCCACGCATTGATCATCACGGCCAGCACCGAAGCGGCCGCCAGCGGAGTGAGGAGCCCGAGGATGAGCAGCGCACCGCCCGCGACCTCACCGATGGCACCCAGAATGGCGAGCAGTTTCGCTTGCTGGAACCCCGAATTCGCGAGCACCTCCTCGAACCCGTCGAGTCCCGGACCGTTCCACATTCCCGTCAGCTTCTGCAGTCCGTGCACCAGCGCGGTCGCACCCACCGCCAGCCGCAGTGCCAGCAGACCGAGGTCGAGGGTGCCGCGGCCGATCTTCACGTCGCCGTCGTCGATCCTGCCGGTTCGCGAATCGCTCGACGCGGCCGCGAGGGACGAGCCGGAACCGGCGCCGATCACGTGCGTCGGATGATCCGACACGTCCGACACTCCCGACTCCCGGTACGCAGGAATCTGTTCGGTGGGAAGACCCGCGCCGCGGGCGTCGCCGTGGTCGAGTTCGTCGTCGGTGTGCGGGAGACCCTTGCCTGCCGAACCGGACGACGGCGTGGCCGACGGAAAGCGCTCGGTGGGAAGGTCGTACGGGCTCGAAACCTTGCCGTAGCCGGGTGAGCCGCCCTGGTCCACAGCACCCTTGTCCGACGAGTCGCTGGGGTCTTTCCGCATGTCAGTCACACCGTCCAGCCTAGGTCGATCGGCCGGACAACGCTGGTAGGCGGAACCGGCGTGGCGGCGACGTCGAACTCTTCCGTAACGTCTCCATCATGATGGTGGGTGGGCGGCGCCGCACGGCGTCCCGCAAGATGGCGATGTCCGCACTCTGTGTGACGGCGGTACTCGCCGCCGGGTGCGCGAAATTCGACGACTCCGCGTCCTCACCCTTTACCCCAGAGCCGACGGGTGCGTCGGGCGCCGAGGTGGAGCCGGAGAACCCGCCGCCGACCACCACGACCACGCCCCCGCCGAGCGGGCCGCTGGGACCGTGCCAGGATCCGGACCCCAGCGTCATCGCCACCTGTCTCGACACCACCGGCGGACTCGTCGTCCTCCCCGACGGGGCCACCGCCCTGGTCGCGGAACGCCGGACCGGGCGCATCCTGCAGGTCGCGCAGGGACAGACCCCCAAGGAGATCGCACACGTCGACGTCGACGCCAGTTCCGACGGCGGCCTCCTCGACATCGCGCTGTCGCCGAGCTTCGTCGAGGACAACCTGATCTACGCCTACGTCAGCACCCCGACCGACAACCGGGTGGTACGGATCGCGCCGGGTGACTCCGCGAAGGAGGTCCTCGGCGGCATTCCGCGCGGCGACACGGGCAACGCCGGTTCACTCGAATTCTCCGGCGACGAACTGATGGTCCTCACCGGCAACGCGGGCAACCCGGCCGCGGCCGCGGACCCGGCGTCCCTCGCTGGCAAGCTGCTGAAGGTCACGGCGCTGTCGCCTGCCCCGACACCGGCGCAGCCCCGTCCGCAAGTGGTGCTGTCGGGCATCGGGACCGCCGGCGGGGTGTGCGTGGACCCGGGAGTGGCCGTGTGGGTCACCGACCGCACCCCGCTGGAAGATCGCCTGCAGCGGATCAGCGCCGACGGCGCGGTGTCGTCACCGGTGTGGACGTGGCCGGAGCGGCCCGGTGTCGGCGGGTGCGTCGCCGCCGGCGACGTCGTCGCCGTGTCCCTGAGCACCGCAAAGGCCATGTCGGCGCTCGCCGCCGATCCCGGCACCGGCGCCGTCACCACCGCCCCGGGGGTCATCGTGCAGGACCGGTACGGACAACTCGGCGGCGCCGCCCTCGGACCCGACGGGCTCATCTGGGTGAGCACCGTCAACAAGACCGCCGGTCAGCCCGGACCCAACGACGACCGGGTGATCAAGATGCCTCTGCCCTCCGGCGGCGGCGGATTCGACTGACGGTCCACGCCCGGCGCCGCGCCCCACACGCAACGAACGGGACGCTCGTTCGGTTGATCCGAACGAGCGTCCCGTCGGTACAGCGGAAGTTCAGCCGCAGGCCTCGATGACGAGTTCCTTGACGCGGGCCGGATCGGCCTGGCCCCGGGTGGCCTTCATCACGTCGCCGACGATCTTGCCCGCGGCCGCGACCTTGCCGCCGCGGATCTTCTCGGCGATGTCGGGGTTGGCTGCCAGCGCCTCGTCGACGGCGGCCTTCAGCTTCGTGTCGTCGCGCTCGACGACCAGCTCCGGGTGGTTCGCGACGACCTGCTCGGGGTCGCCCTCCCCCGCGAGAACGTGGTCGACCACCTGGCGGGCCACCTTGTTGTTCAGCTTGCCGCTGTCGATCAGCGCGACCACCTGCGCGACCTGAGCCGGGGTGATCGGCAGCTCGGCCAGTTCGACCCCACGGGCGTTGGCCTGCTGAGCCAGGTACGACACCCACCAGGACCGTGCCGCTTCCGGCGCGGCGCCGGCCTCGACGGTCGCGATGACGAGGTCGAGGGCGCCCGCGTTGACGAGGTCGCGCATGACCTCGTCGGAGACACCCCAGTCGGCCTGGATCCGGGCGCGGCGCACCCACGGCAGTTCCGGCAGGGTGCCGCGCAGTTCCTCGATCCATTCCGCACTGGGAGCGACCGGCTCGAGGTCGGGCTCCGGGAAGTAGCGGTAGTCCTCGGCGGTCTCCTTGCGGCGGCCCGGTGACGTCGTCCCGTCGGCCTCCTGGAAGTGCCGGGTCTCCTGGATCACCTCACCGCCGGCCTCCAGCACCGCGGCCTGGCGGCGCATCTCGTACCGGACCGCCACCTCGACGCTCTTGAGGGAGTTGACGTTCTTCGTCTCGGTGCGGGTGCCGAGTTCGGTCGCGCCGATCGGCATCAGCGAGGCGTTGGCGTCGCAGCGCATCGACCCCTGGTCCATGCGGACGTCGGAGACGTTCAGTGACTTCAGCAGGTCGCGCAGCGCGGTGACGTACGCGCGGGCCACCTCGGGGGCGCGGGCACCGGCACCGCTGATCGTCTTGGTGACGATCTCCACCAGCGGGACCCCGGCGCGGTTGTAGTCGAGCAGCGAGTGGCTGGCACCGTGGATGCGACCGGTCGCACCGCCGACGTGCAGCGACTTTCCGGTGTCCTCCTCCATGTGCGCGCGCTCGATCTCCACGCGCCAGGTGGTGCCGTCGTCGAGGGCGACGTCGAGGTAGCCGTCGGTGGCGATCGGCTCGTCGTACTGCGAGATCTGGTAGTTCTTGGGCTGATCCGGGTAGAAGTAGTTCTTCCGCGCGAACCGGCCCCAGGGCGTGATCGAACAGTTCAGTGCGAGTCCGATCCGGATCGCGGACTCGACCGCCGCCTCGTTCACCACGGGCAGGGACCCGGGCATGCCGAGGCACACCGGGCATACCTGCGTGTTCGGCTCGGCGCCGAACTCCGTGGGGCACGGGCAGAACATCTTCGTTTCGGTGCCGAGCTCTACGTGCACCTCCATGCCGAGAACAGGCTCGTACTTGGCGAGCACATCGTCGTAGTCGAGGAGGTCCGGAGCGTCGACAGCAGTCATGCCACAGAGTTTATGCGTCCGGACGTTCACCGAAAAACGCAGTCAGCCGAAAAATGCGGCCGCCTCGTCGTACCGCTCCCTCGGCACCGTCTTCAGCCGCCGGGTCGCGTCCGTGAGGGGCACGAGGTCGATCGACGTGCCGTGCAGTGCGACCATGTTGCCGAAGTCGCCGCGGTGGACCGCGTCGGTGGCGTGCACCCCGAAGCGGGTGGCGAGCACCCGGTCGTAGGGCGTCGGAGTTCCGCCCCGCTGCACGTGCCCGAGGACGGTCGTGCGCACCTCCTTGCCGATGCGGCGTACGATCTCGTCGCCGAGCTGCTGCGCCACCCCGGTGAACCGTTTGTGGCCGAACTCGTCGATACCGCCTTCCCGCAGCGTCATCGACTCGGGCGTCGGGGTGGCGCCCTCGGCGACCACGCAGATGAAATGCGAGTCGCCGCGCTGGAACCGCTTCTTCACCATGGCACACACCTCGCCGACGTCGAACGGGACTTCGGGCACGAGGGTGAGGTGCGCGCCGGTCGCGAGCCCGGAGTGCAACGCGATCCAGCCCGCGTGCCTGCCCATCACTTCCACCAGCATCACCCGCTGGTGGGACTCGGCGGTGGTGTGCAGGCGGTCGATGGCGTCCGTCGCGATGGACAGGGCGGTGTCGAAACCGAACGTGACGTCCGTGCAGTCGATGTCGTTGTCGATCGTCTTCGGAACGCCGATCACGGGTACCCCGCTCTCGGCGAGCCAGCTCGCGGCGGTGAGTGTGCCCTCGCCGCCGATCGGGATGAGAGCGTCGATGCCGTTGTCGTCGAGTGTCTGCCGGATCTGGTCGAGTCCGGCTTTGAGCTTGTCGGGGTTGACCCGCGCGGTGCCGAGGATCGTGCCGCCCCGCGTGAGGATGCGGTCGATCCGGTCGTCGTTGGACAGCACGGTCTTGCGGTCTTCGAGCAGGCCACGCCACCCGTCCCGGAATCCCACCACCGAACTGCGGTAGCGCCCGTCAGCGGTCCGCACCACCGCCCTGATCACCGCATTGAGTCCGGGGCAGTCGCCGCCTCCGGTGAGGATTCCGATCCGCATCCAAGCACCCCTCGTCGTCTCGTGTGGTGATGGTGGTTCTCTCTACACATCTTGCCGCTCGGAGCGGGTTCGAGCACCTCGGACCGGGCAGTCGTCTCAGCCGGGTGTGACCAGCCCGCTCTCGTAGGCCAGGACGACGGCCTGGGCACGGTCGCGGAGGTCCAGCTTGGACAGCACCTTGCCGACGTGCGTCTTGACGGTCTGCTCGGCGACGAACAGTCGATCCGCGATCTCGGTGTTCGACATGCCGCGCGCGATGAGTTCGAGCACCTCGCGTTCGCGTGGGGTCAGTGCCGACAGCGCCGCCGGTTTGCGGCGCGCCGTGCTGCGGCGGCTGGTCACGTCGGCGATCAGCCGCCGGGTGACGGTCGGCGCGAGCAGCGCCTCGCCGTCCGCGACCACCCGCACCGCGCGGATGAGTTCCTCCGCGGGGGCGTCCTTGAGCATGAATCCGCTGGCCCCGATGCTCAGCGCCTCGTACACGTAGTCGTCGACGTCGAACGTCGTCAGCATCAGCACCCGCACCGGCGGATCGAAGCCCGCGGAGAGGATGACCCGCGCGGCGTCGAGCCCGTTCATCTCGGGCATGCGGACGTCCATCAGGACCACGTCGGGCCGGAGGCGCCGGACCTCGCTCACCGCCACTGCCCCGTCCGGAGCGTCACCGATGACGCTGATGTCGGGCTGTGAGGCGAGCAGGGCTCCGAACCCCTGCCGGACCATAGCCTGGTCGTCAGCAATGAACACGGTGATGGCCACGCAGCCAGCCTAGGCGGAGGCGACCGGGAACTCGGCGTGGACCTCGAATCCGCCGTTGTCGTGCAGGTGGGTGGCGAAGGTGCCGCCGACCGCCTGCGCCCGCTCCCGCATCCCGATGATGCCGTTGCCGCCCGTCGATTCGTGCCTGGTCAGCGCGGACACCAGGCTCCGCCGGGGCGGTCCGTTCACGATCGACACCGAGGCGATCGGTGCCTCGTACGCGATCTTCACCTCGACCGCGGCGCCGGCCGCGTGCCGGGCCGTGTTGGCGAGCGATTCCTGCAGGATGCGATACATCACCAGCCCGACCGACTCCGACACCAGCCCCGGGTCGCCGTCGACGTACCAGGCGACGGGGATGCCGGCGCGGCGGCTGCCCTCGAGCAGTTCGGCGATCTGCTGCACCCCGGGCTGGGGCGCGTGCTCGGCGAGTTGCCCGTCGCTGCGCAGGACCCCGAGCAGTCCGCGCACCTCGTTCAGCGCGGCGCGGCCGGCTGCCCCGATCGATTCGAATTCGGCCCGCGTCTCGTCCGACATGCCGGCGAGACGGTACGGCGCGCTCTGGGCCTGCACCACGACCATCGACATGTGGTGCGCGACGACGTCGTGCAGGTCCCGGGCGATGCGGGCCTTCTCCTCGAGGATCGTCCGGCGCGTGCGTTCGAGTTCGCTCAGCTCCTCCTGCTGCGCGAGTTGCCTGCGGGAGAGCACCAGCCACCGGATCAGCAGTCCGAACACGACGATGGCGGTGAGTCCCACCGCCCAGCCGCGCCCGTTCGTGCCCGGAGTGTCGGCGAGGAACAGCAGAACGGTGGAGATCCACGCCACACCGACCACCGGGATCGCGGCCCGCATGCTGACGGCGGCCAGCAGGGCGAGCATCACGAGGATGTGCACGACCTGCCAGGGATAGTCGTACCCGTCCTGCAACGCGAAGACGCGGGGAATGACCAGGGCCGATACGGCGGAGACGGCCCACGCCAGAGCCGGATTCGACCGGATCAGCAGAAACGGGAACGCGGCGAGTGCCGCCACGAACGGCTGAATGGGCGGGCTGACCTGGTGGGTCAGCTGCAGAGTCGGCCACGCGACGGCGAACAGAATCGCCGTGACCACGACGATTGCCACGTTCAGCCACTGACCTTCCGCGGCCCTGCGGATGCGCGTCTTCGTCTTCACACCGTCGACACTAGAAGCCGTGGTCACGGCGTGTCCTCATACCCGGGGCCGATGTCGGTCCAGCCCCGCAGTATGAGATCTCCGGCCTCTCGCACCACGAGGTCAGGAATCGAACCGGACTCCGGTGTGATGTGGCTGCGCAACACGGATTCATAACGTCGTCGTCATGCGAACGACGGGGACTCGGAAGACAGCATGGGCCGCGGTGGCATGCGCCGCAACTGCACTACTGACCACGACGGGATTCGCCGGCACCGGCGCCGCGAGCACGCCCCGGCACGAGAACGTCGCCGCCTCGGCGGCGGTGCAGATGCTCACCTCACCGGAGGGC
The DNA here is from genome assembly GCF_042674125.1 of Rhodococcus sp. NPDC056960. Taxonomy (NCBI): domain Bacteria; kingdom Bacillati; phylum Actinomycetota; class Actinomycetes; order Mycobacteriales; family Nocardiaceae; genus Rhodococcus; species Rhodococcus sp. NPDC056960. Next base: position 14,387 of record NZ_JBHURF010000021.1, read on the forward strand.
GTCTCCGAGGACTCCGTACCCGCGGACTTCGATTCCGTCATGGGGTACACGCCGGTGCGGATCGACGGCATGCTCGCCAACCCCGGCGGTGACTGCTCGTCCCCCGTGCCGCTGCCCCTCGAATTCGACACGGCGTGCAAGGCCCACGACCTCGGGTACGACCTCCTGCGGTACGCGTCGCGGTCGGGCGAGGACCTGGGCCCCTGGGCCCGCAAGAGCCTCGACGCCCAATTGGATCAGCGCATGCACGCGGCGTGCGACACCCGCATCGACGAGCGGGCACGGGCGCAATGCTTCGTGATGGCGAACGTTGCGGCCACCGCCGTCACCGGAAACAGCTGGCGCCAGGACTATTCGACGCCCGTCACCGAATCCGGGATCGGGTACGGACTGGCCGGTGGTGTCGGAGTACTGCTCATCGCCGGTGCCGCCTGGTCGTTCCGGCGCCGTCCGTATCCGGTCGGAGCCGTAGCATGACCATCAGCGCTCTGTCCGGTCCCGGACGGAGCACCGCGCGTGGTCGCGGACACACCCAGCCGAATGTCCTGCGGCGCACACTGGTCACGACGATTCCGATCTCCGCACTCCCCCGCGTCTCCTCCACGATCGCCGTCACCGCGCTGACCGTGGCATCGCTGGCCCCCTCACTTCTCCCCCGGAGCGCCCTGACTCAGGCCGTGTTCACCGGATTCCTCGCCGCCGTCGGGTTCGGGACCGTCGTCCTCGTCCGCCGACTGGCCCGGCTCACGACCGGTCCCGCCCACCGCACTCCGCGCGAGTCGGTGCGGTTGCTCGCCCTGATCGGCGCCATGGTTCTCGTCAGCTGGACGATCCTGCTCGCCGACCACTGGCAGGATTCGCTGCGCGCCGCGATGGGCATGCCGGGCGTCGGTCCGGATCACTGGATGCAGGCGATCGTCGGGGCGGCGCTGACCTTTCTGCTGTTCACCAGCCTCGGCAGCGCCGTCGGCGCGGTCGCCCGTCGGCTCGGCTGGATCGGCAGTGTCACCACCGCCGTCGTTCTCGCGACCGGGCTGCAACTGGTCGCCGGACCTGCGTTGTGGGGCATGATGTCCCGCTCCTACAGCGACTCCAACGCAGTCGTCGACGTGTCCCTCCACCGGCCGATGTCCGCCGAACTGTCGGGCAGCCCGGAATCCGCGATCAGCTGGGAGTCGCTCGGGCGGCAGGGTCGCCGGTTCGTGGCGGCGGGCGAGCAGTCGTCGAGCATCCGCACCTATGTGGGGATGGACTCCGCCCCGGACATCGAATCGCGTGCGGCGCTGGCGGTCTCGGAGCTCGAGCGCGCGGGCGGCTTCACCCGCTCCGCCGTCGTCGTCACTGTCCCCACCGGCTCCGGGTGGATCGACGAGAACGCCGCCGAAGGCTTCGAGGATCGCTTCGACGGCGACGTCGCCATCGTGGGCATGCAGTATTCGTACCTGCCCAGCTGGATCACCTTCGCCTTCGGGCGTTCCGCCGCAGACGAATCGGCCGCGGCGTTGTTCGACGAGGTCGCCGAGCGGATCTCCGAACTCCCCGACCTGCTGCGTCCCGCGCTGTACGTGTACGGCCAGAGCCTCGGATCCGTCGGCGGCAGTGCAATTTTCACCGATGCCGACGAACTCCGCGACCGGGTCTGCGGCGCACTGTGGTCAGGGCCGCCCGCCGGGTCCGTGCCGACGGACGGCGCGACGGTGCTCGCCAACACGTCCGACCCGGTGGTCTGGTGGTCGCCCGACCTGATCCTGCACCGCCCCGACCTCTCGCTCGCAGCACGCGATGCGCCGGTACCCCATTGGATTCCGGGCATCACGTTTCTGCAGACGAGCGTCGACCTGATCTCCGCACTCAACTTCGCACCCGGACACGGGCACCGCTACGGCACCGAGCAGGGCACCGCCCTGCCCGACTGCCCCTAGCTCGGGCGCGTGCTAGCTCGGCGAGCCGATCGGACCGCGAGCGGCCTCGTAGGCGGCACCGACGCGGTACAGCCGCTCGTCGGCCAGTGCGGGGGCCATGATCTGCAGACCCACCGGCAGTCCGTCGTCCGCGGACAGTCCCGACGGAACCGACATCGCGCAGTGCCCGGCCAGGTTCGTGGGCAGCGTGCACAGGTCGGAGAGGTACATCGCGAGCGGGTCGCCGACCTTTTCACCCAGCTTCCACGGGGTGAACGGGCTCGTGGGCGACACGAGGACGTCCACCTTCTCGTAGGCCTTGTCGAAGTCGCGGGCGATGAGCGTCCGCACCTTGAGCGCCTGACCGTAGTAGGCGTCGTAGTAACCGGACGACAGGGCGTACGTCCCGATCATGATGCGGCGCTTGACCTCCGGGCCGAAGCCGGCAGCGCGCGTCGCGGCCATCACCTGGTCGGCGCTCATGTTTCCGTCGTCGACGCGCAGGCCGTACCGCATCGCGTCGAAGCGGGCGAGGTTGGACGACACCTCACTCGGCAGAACGAGGTAGTAGGACGCGAGCGCATACTCGAAGTTGGGGCACGACACCTCGACGACCTCGGCACCGAGTTCCGTCAGCTTCGCGACGGCGGCGTCGAACGAGGAGATCACTCCGGGCTGGTAGCTGTCGGAGTGCAACTCCTTCACCACACCGACCTTGACACCCTTCAGGTTTCCGCCGGCACCCTCACGCGCAGCCGCGACCACGGGGCGCACGGGTGCGTCGATGGACGTGGAGTCGCGCGGGTCGTGCCCGGCGATGACCTCGTGCAGCAGCGCGGTGTCGAGGACCGTGCGACCGCAAGGACCACCCTGGTCGAGCGAGGACGCACACGCCACGAGGCCGAAACGGGACACCGTGCCGTACGTCGGCTTGGTGCCGACCGTCGCGGTGACGGCGGCGGGCTGCCGGATCGAGCCCCCGGTGTCGGTGCCGATGGCGAGCGGGGCCTGCCGTGACGCCAGGGCAGCGGCGCTACCGCCGCCGGAGCCGCCGGGAATGCGGGTGGTGTCCCACGGGTTGCGGGTGGGGCCGTACGCCGAGTTCTCGGTGGACGAGCCCATCGCGAACTCGTCGAGGTTCGTCTTTCCCAGGATCGGGATACCCGCCGCGCGCAGCTTGGTCGTGAGCGTCGCGTCGTACGGGGCGACCCAGCCCTCGAGGATCTTCGAGGCGCACGTGGTGGGCATGTCTGTGGTGGTGAAGATGTCCTTCAGCGCCAACGGAACTCCCGCGAGCGGGGAGGCGGGCGCATTGCCCGCGGCGAGGCTGCTGTCCACCTCCTTCGCAGACACGAGGGCCTGCTCGCCGGCGACGTGCAGGAAGGCGTTCAACTCACCGTCGACCTCGGCGATCCGGTCGAGATGCGCCTGGGTGACCTCGACGGACGACACCTCACGGCTGTGGATCTTCGACGCCAGGTCTGCCGCGTCGAGTGTGGTCAGTTCGGCGCTCATTCGCCCTCTCCAAGAATCTGCGGAACAGCGAAGCGATCCTGCTCGACGGCCGGTGCGCCGGACAGCGCCTGCTCGGGCGTCAGGCCGGGAACGATCACGTCGCTGCGGGTCACGTTCGTGACCGCATTCGGGTTCGCCATCGGCGGAACATCCTCGGCGGGCACCTCGGTGACCACCTTCACGTGGCTGAGAATCGAGTCCAGCTGACCGGCGAACTCGTCGAGCTCGGCATCGGTCAGGGCGAGTCGAGACAGCCGCGCGAGGTGCGCGACCTCGTCACGGGAGATGGCAGGCACCGCGGGCCCCTTTCGGTTCGGACGTACAGAAGTGAGTCCCAGCCTAGAGCGTGGCCCGATCAGCTGTGCAGCCAGCGCCGCAACCTGCCCGTCAGAAACGGCAGAACCACGAAGACCATCACCGGTGTGGTGATCACCGACGCCGCCGCGGTGCGGCTCACCACGTCCACGGCCGCGAGACGAGGGGTGACGAACATCGCGACGAGGAGCGAAATCGGGAAGAAGCCGAGCCAGATGGTGATCGCCTGCTTCCACCGCGGTGGCGGCGCGGTGACCCGCACGGCGTGCGTGAGCGTCGACTGCGGCTCGAACCAGCCCTCCACCCCCGTCAGGCGGTGCGTGACGGTGTCCTGCGCCAGCCCGGTCCCCCGTCCCACCCACACCTTCCTGGCCGGCGAGGTCGTCCACGCGTCGAGAGTGTCCTCGTCCGCGAACCGGTACACCACGTGGTACTGCTCCTGGTCGGATGCGGACCGTAGCCAGCCGCCACCGAGGAATCCCGGGAACGTTCCCGCCATCGCCATCCCGGCGTCCGTCCAGCGGAGGAATTCCTGTTCCCGGCCCGCCGCCACCCGTCTCGAGACGGACGTCGTCACTCCCGTTGCCGTGGTGTTCATGCGCCCATGTTTGGGCCGTCGTGTTTCGCGGATGAGGCGAATCCGTATCGGCGGTGTCACGAATCGTGCGCGACCTGCGATCCCCGGCCGCGACCCCGGCGAACCCGCAGGGGGCACCGCATACTCGGGAACGAAAGTGCAAGGATGGTGAGCGACGGGGGTCGCAGGTACTCCCGCGTCTATCTCGTGGTGAAAGGGACGCACGTGTCGTATCTGCTTCGCGTCCAGCTCCCCGACCGTCCCGGTAGCCTCGGCTCTCTCGCCGTCGCCCTGGGCTCGGTGGGTGCTGACATTCTGTCGCTCGACGTGGTGGAACGGGGTGCCGGATTCGCCATCGACGACCTCGTGGTCGATGTCGAGCCGGGATCGCTCCCCGACACCCTGATCACGGCCGCCGAGAATCTGCCCGGCGTCACCGTCGACTCGATCCGGCCGTACGCCGGAATCCTCGACACCCACCGCGAGCTCGAACTCATCGACCAGGTCGCGACGGCCACGGACGATCGGCTGCAGGTCCTCGTCGACGGGGCCCCGCGGGTGCTCCGCGTCGGCTGGTCCGTGGTCGCCGATCTCGGCCCGCACGGCGCCTACCGCGTCGTCGGCAGCTCAGGGGCACCCGAGACCCACGCCACCGACATCCCGTGGATGCCGCTGGAGAAGCCCACCGCGCTCGACGGCGAGGGCGACTGGGTGCCGCAGGTGTGGCGCGACATGAACACCACCCTCGCTGCGGCCCCGCTCGGCGCCACCGGCCGCGTGCTGATGCTCGGCCGCCCCGGTGGTCCGGAGTTCCGCCCGTCCGAGATCGCCCGGCTCGGCTACCTCGCCGGCATCATCGCGACGGTCCTGAGCTGACGTCCGTTCCCCGCCCGGGTCGCCGGGCGGGGTTCCGCGTCAGACGAGTTCGCGGACCAGCACGGTCAGTTCGACACCCGGCACCGGGACCCAATTGCGTTCGGGCACAGGAAGAAATCCGTTGCGGTCGTAGATCCGGCGCGCATCCTCCATGTCGGGCTGCGTCGACATGACGACCGCGCGGTCGCCGCGGTCGTAGGCCGTGTCCAGCACGTGCCGCACGAGCGCGGTGCCGACGCCGGCACCCCGCGCGTCGGGTGACACGGCGAGCATCCGGAATTCGAGTTCACCTGGTTGCGCGACGTCGGCATACGGCGACTCCGGCTCCGCGATCGTGACGGAACCCACGATCTGGCCGTCCTGCAGCGCCACCCGCACGTCCGCGCGCTCCGCACGCTCGGCGGTGTCGCGCAACCGGAGCGTGTACGGATCGTGGGACTCCACGAATCCACCGCCCACGTAGGCGATCACCGTGAGGTCGGCGACGGCCTCGTAGTCGTCCGGCGTCGCATTCCGAATCTCGATCATGTCCAGCACTATGGCAGGGACAGCTCACGCCGCCCAAAACAGAGGCGTGAGGCTCCGATCACACCCCGGGATCCGAGACCGCGTCCGGTCCCCCCTCGAGCAGTCGGCGGAACCCGTCCTCGTCGAGGACCGGCACACCCAGTTCGACGGCCTTGTCGTGCTTCGAACCGGGCGATTCGCCGACGACCACGAACGCCGTCTTCTTCGACACCGACCCAGCGGCCTTGCCGCCCCGCACGAGAATCGCCTCCTTCGCCTGGTCGCGCGAGAACGTCTCGAGCGAACCCGTGACGACGATGGACAGTCCCTCCAGATTGCGCGGAATCGATTCGTCGCGTTCGTCTTCCATCCGCACACCGGCGGCCGACCACTTCTCGACGATCTGCTGGTGCCAGTCGACGCCGAACCATTCGGCGACGGCGGCGGCGATGGTGCCGCCCACCCCGTCCACCGCCGCAAGTTCCTCGACGGAGCTCTCCCGGATCCGCTCGAGCGACCCGAATTCGCCGGCCAGTGCACGCGCCGCCGTCGGCCCCACGTGCCGGATGGACAGCGCGACCAGCACCCGCCACAGCGGCTTGTCCTTGGCGGAATCGAGATTGTCGAGCAGGCGCCTGCCGTTGGCCGACAACCCGCCCGCCTTCGTCCGGAAGAGCGACGTCTCGAGCAGGTCCTCCTCGGTGAGCGAGAACAGGTCGCCCTCGTCGCCGATCGCCTTGGCCTCGAGGAGGCTCGTGGCGGCCTCGTAGCCGAGAACCTCGATGTCGAACGCACCGCGGCCCGCGACGTGGAACACGCGTTCGCGGAGTTGCGCGGGGCAGTACTGCTGGTTGGGGCAGCGGATGTCCGCGTCGCCCTCCTTGGCGGGCGCCAGGACCGTGTTGCACTCGGGGCAGTGGGTGGGCATCACGAACTCGTACTCGTCGCCCGTCCGGGCGTCGACCACCGGACCGAGGACCTCGGGGATCACGTCACCGGCCTTGCGCAGCACCACCGTGTCGCCGATCAGCACACCCTTGCGTTTGACCTCGGAGCCGTTGTGCAGGGTGGCGAGGGAGACGGTGGATCCGGCGACCGTGACCGGTTCCATGTAGGCGAACGGCGTGACCCGGCCCGTACGACCGACGTTGACCCGGATGTCGAGGAGCTTGGTGGTGGCCTCCTCCGGGGGGTACTTGTACGCGATCGCCCACCGCGGGGCCCGCGACGTCGACCCCAGCCGGCGTTGCAGCGACGTCTCGTCGACCTTGACCACCAGACCGTCGATCTCGTGCTCCACGTCGTGCCGGTGCTCGCCCCAGTACTGCACCCGATCCACGACGGCGTCCGCACCGGTGACGCGGGCCGTGTGGGTCGACACCGGCAGACCCCACGCCGCGAGCGCGATGTAGGCGTCGTACTGGGAGACGGGCTCGAATCCTTCGCTCCGGCCGAGGCCGTGGCAGATCATCCCGAGACGCCTGCGGGCGGTGACGGCCGGATTCTTCTGCCGCAGCGACCCGGCCGCAGAGTTCCGCGGATTCGCGAACGGCGCCTTGCCTTCCTCGACGAGCGCCGCGTTGAGGGCCGCGAAGTCCTCGAGCCGGAAGAACACCTCACCCCGCACCTCGAGGAGCGCCGGAACCGGGTATTCGTCTGTGCCGGTAAGCTTTTCCGGGATGTCGTCAATGGTCCGCGCGTTCAGCGTCACTTCTTCGCCGGTGCGGCCGTCGCCCCGCGTGGCGGCCCGCACGAGACGACCGTTCTCGTACACCAGGTTCAGCGCGACCCCGTCGATCTTCACCTCGCACAGGTAGTGGAGGTCCGGCCCGGTCTCCTGCTCCACCCGGCTGATCCAGGTGCGCAGTTCGTCGGTGGCGAAGACGTTGTCGAGGCTCAGCATCCGCTCGAGATGATCGGCTGAGGCGAAGTCGGTGGCGAAACCGCCGCCGACGAGCTGTGTCGGCGAATCGGGTGTCCGGAGGTCGGGGTACCGGTTCTCGAGGTCGTTCAGCTGGCCCAGCAGCGCGTCGAACTCCCCGTCGGAGATGATCGGTGCGTCGCGGACGTAGTAGCGGAACTGGTGCTGCCGCACTTCCTCGGCCAGCTCGTTCCAGTGCTCCCGCTCGTGTCCGGGGGCCGGGGTCGGGGCTTCGGTCGATTCACTCACCACCGAAGATTAACCGGTCCGGCCGACAGCGAACGACGGACTCAGAGTGATTCGGGGTCGTCGTTGAACGCGCTGCTCACCTCGGCGCACGACTTCAGCGCCTCCCTGCTCCAGGACGCGCCCGCGCCCGCGAGTCCGCAGGCGGGCGTCACGGCAATCTGGGTCCGCAGCGTGGTACGCGGGAATCCGAGGCGATCGATCAGCGTCACCGCAGGTCGGGCCAGGTCGCGCCAGGTGGCGGGGACGGCGGGTGCGGCGGTGGGGACGAGCCCGAGGGCGAGCTCCTTGCCCGCGTCGAGCAGCTCCCCGATCCCGTCCAGGTCGGCGGCGGTCAGTTGTGCCACGTCCAGACCGACCGCTCGCGCGCTGCTGCGCCGCAGGAGGTCGGCGGGAAGATCGCCTGAACAGCAGTGGATCATCGTGACCCCGCCCGATCCGGTGAGGGTGGCCTCGAGCACCGCGAGCGCCTCCGGTTCCGGCATCGCCTGCACGGTCTCGAGGCGGGTGCGTCCGGACAGTGTGCCCGCGAGCACGGCGGGCAACCGCGGCTCGTCGAATTGGATCAGCACCTGCGTACCGAGGCGACGGGTGACCTCGGCGGAGTGCCGTGCGAGTCCCTCACCCAGCGATTCGGCGAAATCCCGCACCGCACCGGGGTCGGTGAGCACACGCCGGCCGGTGCCGAGTTCCACTTCGGCCGCGAGCGTGAGCGGGCCCACCGACTGCACCTTGACCACGTGATCGGCGCCGACGAGGCCCGCGGTCTCCCACGCCTCCTCGAGCGCGTCGAGGTCCTGGTTCAGCAGGTCGGCTGCACGCTTGGCGACGGATCCGCGCCGTTGCACCACACGGTAGGCCGTCGTGGACACGTCCAGTTGCAGATCGACGAGCAGGGCGCAGGCGCGGCCGATCATGTCCGCGCCGAGCCCGCGGGCGGGAAGTTCCACGAGGTGCGGGAGGCGGCCGAGTTCGCCGAGAACGATCGTGGCGGCTTCCCGAGGATCCGTTCCCGGCCACGAGCCGACGCCGGTGACGGCTCCGGCCAGTGAGATCGCCTGCGTCACTGCGCGTTCGGACGCGCGTCGGTACCCGAGATGGTTCCGCTGCCCAGCACGATGTCGCCGGCCGGGTCGGTCCGGTAGAGGACGACGGCCTGCCCCTTCGCGACACCGGTGAGTGGTTCACGCAACGCGATACGGATACCGCCGTCGACCGCTTCCGCGACCGCCTCGGCGAGTCCGCCGTGCGCGCGCACCTGGACGGTGCATTCGACCGGCCCGGCCGGCGCACTCCCGGACGTCCACACGGCGCGGTCCGCGACGATCGCGTGGACGTCGAGGTTGCGGGCGGAACCGACACGGACGGTGCCGGTTTCGGGCTCGATCGACGTCACGTACCGCGGCTGCCCGTCGGCGGCGGGACCCTGAACACCCAGGCCCTTCCGCTGCCCGATCGTGAACCCGTGCACGCCTTCGTGTTCGGCGAGTACCTCACCGGAATCGGCGTCGACCACGCTGCCCGGACGGACACCGATCCGGGCGCCGAGGAACGCGCGGGTGTCGCCGGACGGGATGAAGCAGATGTCGTGGCTGTCGGGCTTGTTCGCCACTGCGAGGCCGCGTTCGGCGGCCTCCTCCCGGATCCGGTCCTTCGGGGTGTCACCGACCGGGAACATCGCCCGCGACAACTGCTCGGCGGTGAGCACACCGAGCACGTACGACTGGTCCTTGTCCGCGTCGACGGCCCGGCGCAGCACGCCGTCCTCGAGCTGCGCGTAATGGCCGGTGGCCACCGCGTCGAACCCGAGAGCGATCGCACGATCCGCGAGGGCGGCGAACTTGATCTTCTCGTTGCACCGCAGGCACGGGTTGGGGGTTTCGCCCGCGGCGTAGGACGCCACGAAGTCGTCGATCACGTCTTCCTTGAATCGGTCGGCGAAATCCCAGACGTAGAAGGGAATTCCGAGTACGTCCGCGGCACGACGGGCATCACCGGCGTCCTCCTTGGAGCAGCAGCCCCGGGACCCGGTCCGCAGCGTGCCCGGCTCCGCGGACAGCGCGAGGTGCACACCCACCACGTCGTGCCCGGCAGCGACTGCCCGGGCCGCCGCCACGGCGGAATCGACACCGCCACTCATGGCCGCCAGTACTCGCATCAACGATCCCCTCCACGTGCTCCGACACCGGCGAGCCCGGCGGCGCGGGCCCGCTCGACAACTTGCGGCAGTGCCGCGACGACTGCATCCACATCCGCGACCGTCGACGTGTGCCCCAGCGAGAACCGCAGCGATCCCCGCGCGGTCGCGGAATCCACGCCCATCGCGATCAGGACGTGGCTCGGGCGGGCGACACCGGCGGTGCACGCCGAACCGGTCGAACACTCGATCCCGGCGGCGTCGAGCAGCATCAGCAGCGAGTCGCCTTCACAGCCGGGGAACGTGAAATGGGCGTTGCCCGGCAGCCGGGCGCTGCCGGTCGGCCCGTTCAGCACGGCACCGGGGACGACCTCGGCGACGCGCTCGATCAGGCGGTCACGCAGGACGGTCAGTTCCGCTGCCCGTGCGGCGAGATCTTCGGTCGCGTCCCGCAGCGCCGCCGCCATGCCGACGACACCCGCCGTGTCCGGGGTGCCCGACCGCAGGTCGCGTTCGTGCCCGCCGCCGTGCAACAGCGGCACGCACGGCACCTGCCTGCCGAGCAGCAGCGCACCGACGCCCTGCGGTCCGCCGACCTTGTGCGCGGCGATGCTGAGCGCGGACAGCCCGCTCGCCGCGAAGTCGACGGGGACGTGGGTGACAGCCTGTACGGCGTCGCTGTGCATGGGCACGTCGAACTCGGCGGCGACTTCGGCGAGTTCGTCGATCGGCATGATCGTGCCGACCTCGTTGTTGGCCCACATGATCGTGACCAGCGCGGTCTCGTCGGCATGGATCGCGAGTTCGTCACGCAGCGTCTGCGGGGACACCCGGCCCAGCTCGTCGACCGGCAACCACGTGACCTGCGCGCCCTCGTGCTGCTCGAGCCACTCGACGGCGTCGAGGACGGCATGGTGCTCGACCGCGCCTGCGAGGATCCGCACCCGTGCGGGATCGGCGTCGCGCCGCGCCCAGAAGATGCCCTTGACCGCGAGGTTGTCGCTCTCGGTGCCGCCGGAGGTGAAGATGACCTCGGACGGTCTGGCGCCGAGATCCGCGGCGATGGACTCGCGTGCCTCCTCGATGCGACGGCGGGCGGCGCGTCCGGAACCGTGCAGCGAGGACGCATTGCCCACGGTCGCGAAGATGTCGGTCATCGCCCGGACGGCCGCAGGCACCATGGGAGTGGTGGCTGCGTGGTCCAGGTAGACAGGGCGATCGGCACTGCGGGCAGAGGTCATGACGTGACCAGGATAGCTCAGGCCACGAGACGCTCCGCCGCCTCGATGCCCGCAGCAGCCGTCGCGGGTGCGCCCTGCAGCGGATCGATGATGTCGTGCGCTGCGAGATCGATCCGTTCGGTGCCGCGGGCCGCACGCTCACATCGCTCGGCCAGATCCCGGCGGGACTCCCCCGGAAACTCGATCGGGGCGAGCCGGACCTCCGCCGTGACACCCTTGTGCCGGATGATGCGCCGGATCGACTGCCCGATCGTCTCCTCACCCACGAAACACGGCCCGGTCGTCAGTTCCCCGCCTCGCGCGGTGTACCGCAGCGAGATCGGCTGGACCGGGCATTCCGCATCGATCGCCGCCTGGAACAGCGCAGGCCGGAAGCCGCCGTAGGCCCGCCCGCACCACGTGGTCCCCTCGGGGAACACCACGACCCGTTCGCCGGCCCTCAGCCTGCCGGCCGTCGTCGCGACCGTGCCCGGAAGCGCCCGCAGATTCTGCCGTTCGATCGGGACGACCCTCATCCGCCGCGCGAGCGATCCCAGAACCGGCCAGTCCAGCAGATCCCCGCGGGCGACGAAGTTCGCCGGCGCGAGGGCGCTGAGTACCAGCACGTCGGTCCAGGACACGTGGCCCGCGACCACCAGGATCCCGCCGGAGTGGCGGCGCTTTCCGCGGTGGTCGACGACGACGAGTCGAATTCCCACGCAGCGCAACAGGATCGCCGCGTATCGCCGCTGCAGACCGGTCCGCCACGACCGGGGCAGCAGCCAGCCCGCGGTCAGCAGCGGCGCCGTGGCCAGGGCCGACATCACCAGGAACCACCGGGCGGCGACGGTGGGTGCGGACACTCCGTCCGCCTCGGCCGGCAGGCATCCCGCGCCGCACGGACTAGCCGGCATCCAGGAATGCGCCGTCGCCGCCCCCGTCCCGGTCACCGCGGTGCTCACGCCGGCGCCCCGGCCTCGAGCGTGGCCGACGCCGAGCGCAGACGCTCGAGGTACCGCTCGTTGGCGCCGTGCAGTCCCTGCAGAGCAACGAAATCGGCGACACCGAACTCCGGATCGTGCGCCGGCTCGCCGCACACCTTCGCGCCGAGGCGCAGATAGCCCCGCAGCAGCGGCGGCAGCGAGGGCCGGGCGGGCGGCTCGATCTCGTCGAGGGAGCGTCCGCCGACGAACACCGGATTCCGGGGCACGGCGCGCGCCGCCGGATCGTTGGCGTGCTTGCGGAGCAGCAGGTCGCGCACGCCGCGCACGTTGGAGCCCGCCACCGCGTCCGGATGATCCTGCATCGGCACCGAGACACAGCCCATGACCCATTCGTATCCGGTCAACTGCAGGTAGTGAAGGATTCCGGCCCACATCAGACTGAGGACCGAACCGGAGCGGTGGTCGGGGTCGACGCACGCCCGGCCCATCTCCACGATGCGGTTGCCGACGGGGTCGAGTGCGGAGATGTCGAATTCGGTGGCGGTGTAGTAGCCGCCGGCCTGCGCGGCGGCGTCGGGCGGGAGCATGCGGTAGCAACCGACGAAGTTGCCGGTCTCTTCATGGCGGACGAGGAGGTGGTCGCAGAAGTCGTCGAACCGGTCGGCGTCGAGGGCGTCCGCGTGAGCGGGGACGGAGAAACCGGGTTCGGAGGCGAACACTCGATAACGCAGACGCTGGGCTGCCACGCGATGTTCGCGGTCGGAGGAGACGACCAGGGAGTATCTGGGCGCGGTCACAACAGAATCGGCGGTCTCACTCGGTGCGCGGAGAACAGACGAAGTTGTCATGGCGCAGGTTTACCGAGCAGGGGCGGCGTGGGGGCATCGGCCGGGTGTCGTGTCGATGCAGCCCGGATGAACGACGAACGATACGACGACGGCCCCGCTCCCCCGGAAGGGAACGGGGCCGCCGTCGGCCGAGAGATCAGCCCTTGTGGGTCTTGACCGCCTCGGTGAGCTGCGGAGCGACGTTGAACAGGTCGCCGACGATGCCGAAGTCGGCGATCTCGAAGATCGGGGCTTCCTCGTCCTTGTTCACGGCGACGATGGTCTTCGACGTCTGCATACCTGCGCGGTGCTGGATGGCACCGGAGATGCCGAGCGCGATGTACAGCTGCGGGGAGACCGTCTTACCGGTCTGACCGACCTGGAACTGGCCCGGGTAGTAACCCGAGTCGACTGCGGCGCGCGACGCACCGACAGCGGCACCCAGCGAATCGGCGAGTTCCTCGACGACGGCGAACTTGTCGGCGCTGCCGACACCGCGGCCACCGGAGACGACGACCGTCGCCTCGGTGAGCTCGGGGCGGTCGCCACCGACGATCGGATCACGCGAGGTGATCTTTACGGCGCCCTCGTCCTGGGCCGGAACCTCGACGGAAACCTTCTCGCCCGCACCTGCTTCGGGCTTCGCCTCGATGGCACCCGGACGGACCGAGATGACCGGGACGTCGCCGTTGGCCTTGGCGTCGACGGTGAACGCGCCACCGAAAATGGAGTGGACGGCGCTGCCGTCGGACTTCACGTCGACGACGTCGACGAGCAGGCCGGAGCCGATACGGGCAGCAAGACGTCCGGAGACCTCCTTGCCCTCGACGCTGGCGGCGGTGATGACCGCGGCCGGCGCGGCCGACTCGACGAGCGACGCGAGCACGTCGACCTTCGGGGTGACCAGGTAGCCGTCGATGTCGTCCGACTCGGCGACGTAGATCTTGGCCGCGCCTGCGGCGGCGAGGCCCTCGGCCAGCTTGTCGGCGGTGCCGGCGGGACCGGTGACCACTGCGGCCGGCTCACCGAGCGCGCGGGCGGCGGTGATGAGTTCGGTGCTGACCTTCTTCAGTGCACCCTCTGCGTGCTCGACGAGCACCAGTACTTCTGCCATGTCTAACTCTCCCTGTATGTGTCTGCTGGTCTGTAGAGGGGCGCGATCAGATGATCTTCTGGCCCACGAGGTAGGCAGCGATCTTGCTGCCGCCGTCGCCTTCGTCGACGATGCGCTCACCAGCGGTACGCGGGGGCTTGGGGGTGGAGGCGGTGACGGTGGTGCCCGCGTTGGCGACACCGACGGTCTCCGGGTCGACACCCAGGTCTGCCAGCGAGTAGACGAGAACTTCCTTCTTCTTCGCGGCCATGATGCCCTTGAAGGAGGGGAAGCGGGGCTCGTTGATCTTCTCGGTGACGCTGACGATGGCCGGCAGGCTCGCCTCGAGGCCGAAGACGCCCTCGTCGGTCTCACGCTCACCGGTGACGGTGCCGTCGGTGACCGTGAGCTTGCGCAGCTGCGTGAGCTGCGGAATGCCCAGGTATTCGGCGATGATGGCCGGGACCGCGCCGACGCGGCCGTCGGTGGCCTCGTTGCCGGCGATGATCAGGTCGGCCGGCTCCTCGTTCTCGAACGTGATCTGCCCGAGCGCCGCGGCCAGGGTCCACGCGGTCTGCACCGCGTCGGAGCCGTGGAGGGCCGGGTCGTTGATGTGCACAGCCTTGTCGGCACCCATGGACAGGGCCTTGCGGATGGCGTCGGTGGCGCGGTCCGGACCTGCGGAGAGAACGGTCACCTCGCCGCCCTGAGCCTCCTTGATCAGGAGCGCTTCCTCGACGGCGCGCTCGTTGATCTCGTCGAGCACGGCATCGGCGGCCTCGCGGTCAAGCGTGTAGTCACCGTCGGTCAGCTTGCGCTCGGACCACGTGTCGGGGACCTGCTTGATCAAAACAACGATGTTCGTCATGGGTCTTCGTCGACCTCCTGTGTGTTCTTGCGTGGTTATCGTGAGTTGCTCCGCATGGGCCGAGCTCTCGTCTTCGATATTTCGTCGCACGAGTGCTGTGCGACAGATTACCCCACGCTAAGTTACCCGTCGGTAACTTGCGTGAAAGTCTCGTTCACCATAACGGCCGAAAGCGCATTTCATCCCTGTGATGTAGACCACCTGGACGAGCGACCTTGCCGTGGGCACTAACCTCGCACCGGTGAGCGAATCATTTGTCGGCGACCGCGCGGACGCACCGCTGCCCTCGTCCGGTCACGAGCACTCGTCATCGACCGGGGACGAACACCTGCCCCTCACGGGCGAGCGGACCGTGCCCGGAATCCCCGAGGAGAACTACTGGTTTCGGCGCCACGAGGTGGTCTACCGCGACCTCCTGTCCCGCTGCGCCGGGCGCAGAGTTCTCGAGGCCGGATCCGGAGAAGGCTACGGCGCCAACATGATTGCCGATGTCGCGCAGCACGTCACCGGCCTCGACTACGACATCTCCGCGGTCGAACACGTCCGTGTGCGGTACCCCCGCGTCGAGATGCTGCACGGCAACCTCGCGGAGCTTCCGCTGGCGGACGCGTCCGTCGACGCCGTCGTCAATTTCCAGGTGATCGAACACCTCTGGGATCAAGCGCAATTCCTGCGCGAATGCTTCCGGGTGCTGACCCCCGGAGGGGAACTGCTCGTCAGCACACCCAACCGGATCACGTTCTCGCCGGGCCGCGACACACCGCTCAATCCGTTCCACACCCGCGAACTCGACGCCGCCGAACTGACCGAACTTCTCGAAGAGGCCGGATTCACGGTGGCCCTCATGACCGGCGTCCGTCACGGCGATCGGCTGAAGGCCCTCGACGCCAAGCACGGCGGCTCGTTCATCGGCGCACAGATCGACCGCGCTCTCGCCGGTGAGCCCTGGCCCGACGAGCTGGCGCGCGACGTCGAGAGCATCACCGTCGACGATTTCGTACTGCACGAGGGCGACATCGACGACAGCCTCGACCTGGTGGCCGTCGCGGTGAAGGATCCTGTTCGGTGACCGAATCCGACAACCGCACCGGAGCGGGCGACGCGACGGAGCCGGGCATGTTCTGCCTGGTCCTGCACTCCCACCTGCCCTGGCTCGCCAACCACGGCCGGTGGCCGGTCGGCGAGGAGTGGCTGTACCAGTCGTGGGCGGCGTCGTACCTCCCGTTGACGGCGATGCTGCGGCGGCTGTCCGACGAGGGCCGCTCACGCCTGCTGACCCTCGGGATCACGCCCGTTCTCGCAGCTCAACTGGATGATCCGCACTGCCTTGCCGGGATGCACCACTGGCTCGGCAACTGGCAGATCCGCGCGCACGAGGCCGCCGGGATGCCCGACGACGCGCACCGCGACCTCGGTGCGCGCGAACACCGCGCCTCCGCCGCCGCACTCGCCGACTTCGAACTGCGGTGGCGTCACGGCGGCTCCCCGGTCCTGCGCGACCTTCTCGACCGGGAGGCGTTCGAACTGCTCGGCGGCCCACTCGCCCACCCGTTCCAGCCGCTGCTCGACCCGCGGCTGCGTGCCTTCTCGCTCCGTGAGGGACTCGCGGACGCCGCAGCCCGATGGAACTGCACGCCGACAGGTATCTGGGGGCCCGAATGCGGGTACACCCCCGGCATGGAGACCGGATACGCGGAGGCGGGCGTCCGCCACTTCATGGTCGACGGGCCCGCCCTGCGCGGCGACACGTCACTCGGCCGGCCCGTTCGCGAGTCCGACGTCCTCGCGTTCGGGCGCGACCTGATGGTCAGCTATCGCGTGTGGTCACCGAAGTCCGGCTACCCCGGCCACGGCGCCTACCGCGACTTCCACACCTACGACCACGCGACCGGCCTCAAACCCGCCCGGGTCACCGGCCGCACGGTCGACTCGGCCGGCAAGGCGCCGTACGACCCCGAACTCGCCACCGCCGCGGTCGACCGGCACGTGGCCGACTTCGTCGCCACCGTCCGCACCCGGCTACGCGACGAGTCCGCGCGCATCGGGCGGCCCGCGCTCGTGGTCGCCGCATTCGACACGGAACTGTTCGGGCACTGGTGGCACGAGGGTCCCGAGTGGCTCGAGAAGGTGCTGCGCGCGCTGCCCGAGGCCGGAATCCGGGTCGGCACACTCGACGACGCCAGGCGGCAGGGTTACGTCGGCGCACCCGTCGACCTCGAGAACTCGTCGTGGGGATCCGGCAAGGACTGGCGGGTCTGGGCCGGTGACCAGGTCTCCGACCTGGTGCAACTCAACACCGAGGTGGTCGGGACGGCCCTCGACACCGTCGACAAGTCCCGGGATGCCGACGCCGCACCGGGACGTCCCGCGCTCCGGAACCGTGTGAACGATCAGATACTGCGTGAGGCCCTCATGACGGTGTCGAGCGACTGGGCATTCATGGTCAGCAAGGACTCGGCGGCCGGATACGCCCGCGACCGCGCGCACAAGCACGCGCACGCCACCCGCGAGATCGCCGCCGCCGCGTCGGCGGGCAAGGACGCGGCCGCGACTCGGCTCGCGGAGGGATGGAACCGCGCCGACGGCCTGTTCCCCGGGCTCGACGCGCGGCGTCTGCCCGCCGGGGACCACCGGCTGCCGGGCACCGAGGGAGGGGCGTCGTGAAAATTCTGATCGTGTCGTGGGAGTACCCACCCGTCGTGGTCGGCGGTCTCGGCCGTCACGTGCACCACCTGGCCACCGAACTCGCGGCGGCCGGACACGAGGTGGTGGTGCTGTCGCGGCGGCCGTCGGGCACCGACGCCTCCACTCACCCCACCGTCACCCACATCGAGGACGGCGTCCTGGTGGTCGCGGTCGCCGAGGATCCCGCTCATTTCGTGTTCGGCGAGGACATGCTGGCGTGGACTCTCGCGATGGGACACGCGATGGTGCGGGCCGGTGTCGCCCTGCACAAACCGGGTGTCGGGGAGGGGTGGCAGCCGGACGTGGTGCACGCCCACGACTGGCTCGTCGCGCACCCGGCCATCGCGCTGGCCGAATTCTACGACGTCCCTTTGGTTTCCACGTTGCACGCCACCGAGGCCGGGCGGCACAGCGGCTGGGTATCCGGCCGGATCAACCGCCAGGTGCATTCGGTGGAATGGTGGCTCGCCAACGAATCCGATGCTCTCATCACGTGTTCCGCGTCGATGGAGGACGAGGTGACCACGCTCTACGGTCCGCAGCTCCCGCCGATCACGGTGATCCGCAACGGAATCGACGTCACCACCTGGAATTTCCGTGAGCGCGCGCCGCGGTCCGGACCGCCCAAACTGCTGTTCGTCGGCCGCCTCGAATACGAAAAGGGCGTGCAGGACGCCATCGCAGCACTCCCCCGGATCCGCCGCAGCCACCCCGGGACGACACTGTCGATCGCCGGCGAGGGCACCCAGTTCACCTGGTTGTATCAGCAGGCCCGCACCCATCGGGTGGCACGCGCGGTGAACTTCCTGGGCACCCTCGACCACATCGAGCTTCTCGGCTGGCTGCACGGCGCCGACGCCATCGTCCTGCCCAGCCGGTACGAACCGTTCGGCATCATCGCGCTCGAGGCGGCCGCCGCCGGAACGCCGCTCGTCGCGTCCACCGCGGGCGGCCTCGGGGAAGCGGTCGTCGACGGCGAGACGGGCATGTCGTTCCAGCCGGGCGACGTCACCGGTCTCACGTCCGCGGTGCGGGAGGTCCTCGACGACCCGGCCGCGGCGCAACAGCGCGCCCTGGCCGCCCGCGACCGTCTCACCGCGGATTTCGACTGGCACACGGTGGCCGAGGACACCGTCCACGTCTACGCGGGCGCCAAACGCCGTGTGCGGCATCCGCTGGCGAGGCCCGAGATCCCCGAGCGCCCACTTCCCGGCCGCTGACCGGGCGAACGTACCGTTCGGCGCATCCGTGGCGCCGGACGGTACATTCGCCCCAGTCCCCCAGTCCCCCAGTTGCCCCGGTCGCCTCAGTTGCCGCGGGCGCGGCGGATCCGGATAGGACCCCGCGCCGACGCCGGATCCACCACGTCGCCCTTCTGCGTGATCTCGACCTCCCCCGCCTCGACCAGTCGCCGGGCGGCCACCCGCACGGGTTCCATCAGCGGTCGCCAGTCGTCCGGCGCGACGGCGCGCGCGACGTCCGACGGGCAGATGCTCGCACCGTCCGCCCGGGCGTCGAGCAGAGTCCCGATGGCGTTCTCCAATTCGCGTTCGGACGCGGTCATGGATCCGACTATGCCACCGCGGTCAGTTCTCCTGCGCCGCCTTCTTCCGGGCGATGTCCTCGAGGGCCGCGATGTACTTGGCGCGTTCGGCCGCGCCTGCCTCCCAGTCGGCCTTGCGGTTCTTCACCGGCTTGGCGGGCGACCCGACGGCGATGCTGAAGTCGGGGATGTCACCCTTCACGACGGCGTGCGCGCCGAGGACGCAGCCCCGTCCCACCCGCGTGTTCCGCAGGACCGTGACCTTGGCCGCCACCCACGTGTCGGGCCCGATCCGGACCGGGCCCTTCACTATGCCCTGATCCTTGATCGGGACGTTCACGTCGTCCATGCGATGGTCGAAGTCGGTGATGTAGCACCAGTCGGCCACGAGCGTCGACGCGCCGATCTCGATGTCGAGGTACGTGTTGACGACGTTGTCCTTGCCGAACACGACCTTGTCGCCGATGCGCAGGGACCCCTCGTGGCAGCGGATCGCATTACCGTCGCCGATGTGCACCCAGCGACCGATCTCGAGCCGCGACAGGTCCGGGGTCGAATGGATCTCCACCCGCTTGCCGAGGAACACCATGCCGCGCAGGATCACGTGCGGGTTGGCCAGCTTGAACTTCGCGAGCCGGTAGTACCGCACCAGGTACCACGGCGTGTACGCCTTGTTCGCCAGGACCCACCGCAGCGAGTCACGCGTCAGGAAGCGGGCCTGCTCACTGTCGCTCCGCCGGGATCCTCGCCACCTCGTACGCATCGGTGCGCCCCACATGCTCGTCATAACCCGTCAGCCTACGTTCACGCCTCACATCCCCGTCCGGGTGCGTCCGAACGCCGGCACCGGCCTCGGGGTGTGTGCTCGGCCCCTCCTCGGCGGGATAGTCTCTGGGCCGAGCGTTGTCGAAGACGAGGAGAAGTAATGCGGCGGGTCCTACGTTCGTCAGTACTGGCGCTGGCGACGATCTCGGCTGTCGTCCTCAGCGGCTGCAGCAGCGGACCGCAGGTCGACGACATCTTCTCCGCAGGCGGGTGGCCCGGCATGCACGCCGACGCCCGCAACAGCGACACCAGCCCCGTCACCGGCTCCCGCGACATCTCCTTCGCATGGTCGCGTCCGCTCGGCGGTCCGGTGGCCAACTACGCGTCGGTGGCCGCCAGCGGCCAGATCTTCGTCACCGCCCGCACCGAGAAGGGCTGCAACCTCTTCTCCTTCCAGATGGACAGCGGCCGCAAACGCTGGTGCCGTCAGCTCGCACCCGGTGTCGTGGCGTCGACGCCGATCGTCGACGGTGCCGCCAACGTGTACGTGGGCGAGAACGGCGCCATCAACTCGTTCAACGAATACGGCCAGCTGCGGTGGCGCACACCGGTGGTCGGGACGCCGCTCTCGGCGCAGTTCACCGGCGACGGCAAGCTCCTCTTCATCACCCAGCTCGGCCAGATCAACGTCGTGGACACGCAGACCGGTCAGAAGGTCGTGGCGCCGTACGATCTCGTCCCGCCGCCGTCCGTCGCCGACGGCGCGAACGTCGACATCCTCCCCGACGACAAGGGCCTCAGCGGCTGCTTTTTCGGCTCGGCCGACTGCCCGGTGGCCAACATGCCCGCGATCGACCTCCAGTCCGGCAAGTTCTACTTCACGTTCTTCGCACCCGGCGCGCCCCAGGCGAAACTCGTCGCGATGAAGTACTCCGGCGGCGACACTCCCGTGATCACCCAGGAATGGTCCAGCGACACCCTGCCGGGTGGCAGCGCGTCCAGCCCCGACCTGTCGTCCGACGGCTCCGTCGTCTATGCCAACGACAACTGGGGAACGCTGTGGGCGATCGACTCTGCGACCGGCGATCCGAAGTGGAGTTACGACATCGGGTACGCCGCCGCCGGCAGCCCGTCGACGTCCGCGGACGGTCTGATCATCCCCGCGGGCGGGCCCGACGGCCACCTGCTGGCTCTGCAGGACAGGGGCGACCACGCCGAACTCGCCTGGGAGCGGAAGGATCTGATCCAGCTCGGGGTCCCCGCTCAGACGGCCGGGTCCACCGGATACGCGGTGATTCGCGACGGTGCGGACGGACTGGCGATGATGACGTTCGACACGGGAACCGGTGAAACCCTCGATCAGGACGCCCTTCCCGGGGCGAAGGGGTTCACCGTCGGCACCTCCGTCGGACCGAAGGGCGAAGTTCTCACACCGACGCTGCTGGGCGAGCTGTTCGTCCTCCGCTGACCCGTGAGTACTTGTTAACGTCCGGCGGTTAACAAGTACTCACGGGCGCGCAGCGCAAATGAAAGCGACACCGGCGCGTCCGATCCGGGTGATCACCACGCTGAGCGAGCGACTTCCGCGCAGCTTCAGCTTGGGACGCAGGACTGCGGGATCGACGTCGACGCCGCGCACGAGGATTTCGGCCACACCGCAGTCGTGACGTGCCAGCTCCTGCCGCAGCGACTTCTCCGAATACTTCACCTGTTCGAGAATGCGGAAGCCCCGCACGCCGTCGGGAACCGAATCGCCGGTGAGATAGGCGATCCGGGGGTCGAGCTGCCACAGTCCGTGCCGGGCCGCGTAGTGCCGCACCAGGCCCGCACGCACGACGGCCCCGTCGGGATCGACGATCCACTCCCCCGGCGCACGTTCGGGGACGTCGTCGTTCTCGGCGTCCGTCACCGTCCATGCGCTGCCGTCGGAACCGAGGACGGTTGCCCGCCGCGTGACACCGGCCCCGGACAGCCCCGGCGACCACAGGCATGCCTCGCGCACCCCGCCGTCGAGGGAGACCACCTCCACCTCGCCGTCCCAGCCGAGCCGGTCGAAATCGAGTCCGGGAGCGCACTTCACGGCGAGGTCCCGTCCGCGGTACGTCTCGATGAGATCCGGCAGCGGCGGTTCCAGCGCGGCGGGGTCGTGCGTGCGCCTGCCGCCCGAGCGTCGCGCCGGGTCCGCGAGCACGACGGTGCCGCGGGTGCACGGGACGAGCGCGTCCGCGCGCAGAACGGTCGCCCCGGGGACGTTGTGCTGCGCCATCAGCAGCCGCACCGGGTCGAGGTCGCTGCCGATCACCGTTGCGGCCGTCCCGACCACGGCGTCCAGTTCGGCCCCGATGGAACAGGTGACGTCGTGGACGTCCCGGTCGGTCAGCCGCATCGCACGGTGCGCGGCGACGGCGCGCGGCGTCGCCTGCTGCAGGGCGTCGTCGGTGAAGAACCAGGTTTCGGTGCCGGGGAGTTTGGCGGCCGCCTTCCGCCGCAGCAGCACGGTTTCGACCAGTAACGCCACGTGCGAGCCGAAACGCGTACGCGCCCGGCCGATGTCGGCCAGGCGCGTAGACGCGGTCAGTGCGAACCCGTCCACTTCCGCGAGCGCGGCCGCCCCCTCCGGGCTCCGCAGGAACTCCACGTCCCCGGGAGTGAACGCATAGCCCAATTCAGTTGCCGGGCTTCACGCCGGTGATCATGACGTTGTAGAAGAACCCGCGCGGCACCACGTGCCGGAGAATCTTCTCGTCGACCCAGCTGAGCGTCTTCCATCCGGTGAACGCGAAACGCCCCCAGCCCCACCCCAGCTTCTCCGGGGGCACAGCGGCCTCGAACGTGCGGACGGGCCATCCGAGCAACGCCGCGGCGAATTCCTCGGTGGCAGCGTGAACCTGCTCGGCGCCTGCCGACTTCGCGATCTTCTCGAGGTCGCCCGGATCGAACGTGTGGAGGTCGACGACGGCCTCGAGCGCGGCCGCGCGGGAGGACTCGTCCAATTCCGCCTGCGGTCGACGCCAGTCGGCGAGGAACGGCAACTTGGTGACCCGGGTGGTGACCTCCCACGTCGCGCGACCCAGCCAGCGGGCGTAGAAGTTGCCGATCGTGGTCGGCTCACCGGCGAACACGAAACGTCCGCCCGGCTTGAGCACGCGCAGAACCTCGCGCAGCGACTGCTCGACGTCCGGGATGTGATGCAGGACCGCGTGTCCCACGACGAGGTCGAACGTGTCGTCCTCGTAGGGGATGGTTTCCGCGTCGGCGACGCGGCCGTCGACGGGCAATCCCAGACCCTCCGCGTTGCGGAGCGCGACCTTCACCATGCCGGGCGAGAGGTCGGTGACCGAACCGGTCTTCGCGACCCCACCCTGCATCAGGTTGAGGAGAAAGAATCCGGTGCCGCAGCCCAGTTCGAGCGCCCGCTCGTAGGGCAGCGGCTGATCGCCCGCGACGGCGTCGAAACGACCGCGTGCGTAGTCGATACACCGCTCGTCGTACGAGATCGACCACTTCTCGTCGTACGTCTCGGCTTCCCAGTCGTGGTAGAGCACCTGGGCGAGTTTGGTGTCCTTCAGCGCAGCCTCGACCTCTTCGGCGGTGGCGTGCGGATGAGGAGCGGGGTCGTCGTGGGCGCTAGCAGTCATGCGGCAAATCCTACTCGCTGGTAAGAGTGAACAGGTTCTAGTTCCGGGCTTCAGACTACTCGCCCGTGAACTGAGCCTTACCTGGGCCGTTCTCGATGAACGATTCCATCCCGATCTTCCGGTCCCGGGTGGCGAACAGCGAGGTGAACAGTTGACGCTCCACCGCCAGGCCGGTGCCCAGGTCCACATCCAAACCGTGGTCGACGGCAGCCTTCGCCGCCGCCAGGGCGCGGGGGGCGCCCTTCGTGAACTGCGACGCCCACTTGCGCGCCGCCTCGTACACGTCGTCCGGTGCCACGACCTCATCGACCAGGCCGATGGCGAGCGCCTCCTCCGCGTCGACGAACCGCCCGGTGAACAGCAGATCCTTCGCCTTCGACGGTCCGATCAGCCGGGCGAGGCGCTGGGTTCCGCCGCCGCCGGGAATGACGCCGAGCAGGATCTCCGGGACACCGAGTTTGGCGTTGTCGCCGGCGATGCGCCGGTCGGCCGACAACGCGACCTCCAGGCCGCCGCCGAGCGCGTACCCGGTGATGGCGGCGACGGTGGGCTTCGGGATCTCGGAGACCGCCGCGAGGTCGGACTGCAGGTCGCCGATCACGTCGGCCATCTGCCCGAATTCCATCTCGGACATTTCCTTGACGTCGGCGCCGGCGGCGAAGACCTTTTCGCCGCCGTAGACGACGACGGCCCTCACGTCGGAGTTGACGGTCGCCTCTCGTGCCGCCGCCCGCAACTCCTGCTGGACCTGACGGTTCAGGGCGTTCATCGGGGGGCGCGCGAGCCGGATCGTGCCGATGCCTTCGGATACCTCGAGAGTGACAAACTCAGCCATGAGGCAAAAGGCTACTTGTCTGCCTCCGACCCGGTTTCGCGGCCCGCCGCATCGCGATCAGTCGCGGGACGCCCACGGATGCGGACCGGCTTCGTAGTAGCCGTCCTGCCCCGGGAACTCGACGCGGAGCTGCTCCTCGTCCGTGATGAGCGTCGGCAGGATCACCGGGATCTCCGGCTCCGCGGCCAGGACCTCCGCGACCGAGCCGTACGCGCTGAGCGCCGTGAGCTGACTCCAGGTCGGCGGCAGCAGAATGCTTCCGCCGCCCTGCCAGTGCGCGAGTGCCGCGGCCGGACTCTGCCACTGCACGTCCTCGGCTTCGGACGTCGCACCGTCCGCGATCTGGCCGTGCGGGGAGGCGGCGACGAAGAAGCGGGTGTCGTAGCGGCGGCCCTCACCGACCGGGGTGATCCAGTTGGCCCAGGGGCGCAGCAGGTCGGCCCGCAGCACGAGGTTCTCCCGCCTCAGGAAGTCGCTGAACGAGAGTTCGCGCGTCTCGAGCTGGGTGCGCGACTGCGCATACCGCGACGTGTCCGCGACTACCGTGTCCGCGCTCGGCCCCGCGAGGAGCACGCCGCACTCCTCGAACGTCTCGCGTACCGCCGCGCACACGAGCGCCTTCGCGCGCGCCGCATCGGTGGAAAACCGCTCGGCCCACCACTCGACGGGCGGACCCGCCCACTCGACCTCGGCTTCGGCGTCCGAAGGATCGACCCCGCCGCCGGGGAAGACCGTCATGCCGCCGGCGAACGCCATCCCCTTCACCCGGCGGAGGAGGAAGACCTCGATACCGGACGCCGCGGCATCTGCCGCGGCGTCACGGATAAGGATGACGGTGGACGCGTCCTTGGGGGCCACGTCGGTGTTGTCGCGGGGCGCCTGCTCTTGCTTCGAGACCATGTCTCGGAACCTACGCCGCCGGGTGACGCGGGTCGCAGTCGGTCCCCTACCGGGTCACGCCGACCGGTCCGGTGCTCAGCCCCGCCGGTGCGCGCCGGGGACGCGGGTGCGCCGCGCGAAGAACCGGCCGTCGACCTTGTCGAGGCTGATGGACTGGCTGAACGCCTCGCTGAGGTTCTCGGCCGTGATGACCTGATCGAGAAGACCCTGCGAGACCACTCCCCCTTCCTTGAGGAGCATCGCGTGGGTGAATCCCGGCGGAATCTCCTCGACGTGGTGGGTGATGAGGACCGTCGCGGGGGCGTCGGGGTCGGCGGCGAGGTCGGTGAGGCGGGCCACGAGTTCCTCACGCCCACCGAGGTCGAGACCGGCCGCGGGTTCGTCGAGGAGCAGCAGTTCCGGGTCGGTCATCAGCGCACGGGCGATGAGCACACGCTTGCGCTCACCCTCGGACAGGGTGCCGTAGGTGCGCTTGGCGAGGTGCTCGGCGCCGAGGCTCTCGAGCATCTCCACGGCACGGTCGGTGTCCATGTCGTCGTACCGCTCACGCCAGCGGCCGAGCACGGCGTATCCGGCGGAGACGACGAGATCGCTCACGATCTCGTCGGACGGCACCCGGTTGGCGAGCGCCGAGGAGGACAGTCCGATCCGTGGCCGGAGTTCGTTGATGTCGACGCGGCCGAGCCGCTCACCGAGGAGGTAGGCGCTTCCGCTCGTGGGATGCAGTTCGGCGGCCGCGATGCGGAGCAGCGACGTCTTGCCTGCCCCGTTCGGTCCGAGGATGACCCATCGTTCGTCGAGTTCCACCTTCCACGTGACCGGGCCCACCAGAGTGTTGCCCCCGCGGCGGAGGAGAACGTCGTCGAATTCGATGAGGAGATCGGGATCAGGTTCATGCACGGACCCATCTTCTCGCACATCTTCCGAGCATTCACGGCAGGATCAGTTGCGTGTCGCCTCACATCGATTCGCAGCCCGGCGAGATGTCGTCACTCCCGCCGAGTCTGCGGCTGCCCGGGTCCCCGTTTCCCCTGGGAGCGAATGTCCGTGGCACCGGAACGCAGTTCGCGGTTCACTCCCCCGACGCCGAACTGGTACAGGTGTGCCTGATCTCCGAGGGCGGCGACGAGACCCGGATCGACCTGGTCCAGCAGACGTACGGCATCTGGCACGGCGTCGTCGACGGTGTGGGCGAGGGACAGCGGTACGGGTACCGCGCGCACGGTCGATGGGATCCCGCGCGGGGCGTGCGCCTCAATCCGGCCAAGCTGCTTCTGGATCCGTGGGCGAGACGCATCACCGGCGAACTCGGCGACCACGACGCCCTCGTCTCCCACGACGGCGACCCGTTCGGCGGCCCCTCGCGGGTCGACAGCCTGGGCCACACGCCGCTGTCGGTGGTGACGGCCGACCGGCCCCGCACGAGCGGACCGCGGATCGAGAGACCGTGGGAGGAAACCGTCGTCTACGAACTGCACGTGGGGTCGTTCACCGCCCGGCACCCCGACGTCCCGCCGCAGTACCGCGGAACGTATCTGGGCGTCGCCGAACCCTCCGTCGTCGGTCACCTCGTCCGCCTCGGGGTGACCGCCGTCGAACTGCTGCCGGTCCAGGCGTACGTCTCCGAGGCGACCGTGCGCTCACGGGGCATGCGCAATCACTGGGGATACTCCACCGCAGCCTTCTTCGCCCCGCATCCGGGCTATGCCGCCGCGGCGGGCGAGGAGATCACCGAGTTCCACACCATGGTCGATGCGCTGCACGCCGCGGGCATCGAGGTGATTCTCGACGTGGTGTACAACCACACCTGCGAGCAGGGTGTCGACGGCATCAGTCTCGGCTGGCGTGGCCTCGATGCGCCCGGCTACTACCTCCTGGACGCCGACGGTCGCGACATCGACCTCACGGGATGCGGCAACACCGTCGACGCCCACTCCCCCGTCGTCGTCCGCATGATCGGCGACAGTCTCCGCTACTGGGCTCACGACATGGGCGTCGACGGCTTCCGCTTCGACCTCGCGTCCGCTCTCGGCCGTCCGGGTGGACGCCGATTCGATTCCCGCGCTTCGGTCTTCTCCGCTATCACCGCCGATCCTGTTCTCTCCCGCTGCAAACTGATCGCGGAACCGTGGGACGCCACTCCGGACGGATACCGGGTCGGCCAGTTCGGACTCCAGTGGTCGGAATGGAACGACAAGTACCGCAACACTGTTCGGCGGTTCTGGAACGGCGACACGGGGGTACGCGACCTCGCCTCGCGGGTGGCGGGCTCGGAGGACGTGTTCGGTGCGCGGCGACCGTGGGCGTCCGTCAACTTCGTGACCGCACACGACGGGTTCACCGCCGCCGACCTCGTGTCGTACACCCGCAAGCGCAACGAGGACAACGGCGAGGACAACCGGGACGGCGCCGATCACAACGACTCCGTCGACCACGGCGTCGAGGGCCCCACCGACGACCTGTCGGTCGTCGCGGCGCGGTCCCGCCACGTCCGTGCCCTGCTGGCGACGCTGGCATTGTCGACCGGCACGCCGATGTTCACCGCCGGCGACGAATTCGGGCACACGCTGGGCGGCAACAACAACGCATACTGCGTCCCCGAAGGCACGCCGCGGGAAGACGCCTGGCCACTCGACTGGACGGGACGCGACACGACCCTGACCGCGTTCGTGACCCGCGCCCTCGATCTGCGTCGCGCCTCTCCCGCACTCCGTCAGCCGGAGTTCTTCGAAGGCAGGCGCACGCCCACCGGCCATCCGGATCTCGTGTGGTTCGGTGCGGACGGCGCAGAGATGGACGACCGGGCCTGGCACGACGAGTCCCGGCGCACCCTGCAGGCGTGGATCGACGGATCCGACATCCGCTCCCACACCGAGGACGGGCACGAACTCACCGACGACAGCTGGCTGCTCGTCTTCCATTCCGGCGGGCCCGCGGCGATCACTCTCGGGTGTCCCGAATGGTTCTACGGCACGGTGCTCGCCGAATTCGACTCGGCGTCCCCCGACGGCGCACCCGCACCGGGCGGCCCGATCTCGGGCGACTCGGCGATCACGCTGTCCGGTCCCACGCTGCTCGTCTTCCGCGCGGTCGGGTAGAGGTTTCCGAAGCGCATCATCAGCTGGATGAGCGGGCCGATGCCGAGCGCGTAGACGACGGTGCCCACCCCCACGGTGCCGCCGAGCAGCCAGCCGGTGGCCAGCACGGTCACCTCGATCGACGTGCGGATCACGCGCACCGACAGCCCGGTGCGCGCCACCAGCCCGGTCATGAGACCGTCCCTCGGTCCGGGACCCATCCCCGCCCCGATGTACAGCACCGTCGCGAGCGCGTTGAGGACGACACCGCCGAGCATCATCGCGCCCCTCACGTACAGGGAATCCGCGGAGTCGAGCACCGCCAGCGACGTGTCCACCGACACGGCGATGACCACCACGTTGGCGATCGTGCCGAATCCCGGTCTCTGGCGGATCGGGATCCACAGCGCGAGGACCACGACGCCGGTCAGTGCGGTCACCACACCGAAACTCAACGGCGTGCGACCCGCCACGCCTTGATGGAACACGTCCCACGGATCGAGGCCGAGTCCGGCGGTGATCATCATGGCCATCGAGAAGCCGTACAGCCACAATCCGGCGAACAGTGCGATCAGGCGTCGAGCGAGCATGATCGTCAGTGTTCCGCGAAACCGCGCCGCACCCCATAGCCATGACGCGGACACTGGACTGTCGACGCGTCGGTCACAGGGCTCAGGGCTCAGGGCTCAGGGCTCAGGGCTCAGGGCTCAGGGCTCAGGGCTCAGGGAGAGGCGATCACGGTCATCGATCCAGGGGCCACCTCGGTGAAGCCGGCGTCACGCACGGCGATCGCCCTGCCCCGCACCACCTCGATCGTCAGCTCCTCCCACAGTCCGACATCGGCGTCCCGCACCGCGCACCGGTAGCCGGTGGCCGCCCACGCGCGTGCCTGCTCGGTGCTCATCGCACCCGCGAGCAGCATCGATGCGTGACCGACCTGCGCCGCGGCCTTGCCGACCGTCATGTCCAGGGCCGAGTTGATCCACAGCACCGGAATCCCGTCCGGGATCTCGCCGGGGTCGTCGTGGTCGAGATCGGTCCCGCCGATCTGCAACTTCTTGACACGCGGATCGAGGGCGCCCACCGCGACGGGCACGAGCGCGCGGGCCTGCGCACCGTCGACGTCGACGGTGATCCCCTCGACGTCCTGCGCCGCCTGCCACTGCGCCCCTCGGGCCCGGCGGGACACCTTGCGAATCCGCGACCCGATCCACGCGAGGTAGTCGTCCTGCCACGGTCCGGGCGCGCCCGTGTCGTCGGGGCCGACGCGCGGGTCGAGGCACAGCGCCACCGCCGCGGTCGCGGCGGCCTCGAGCAACGCAGTGCGCGGCGGCGGATCGGCCTTCGGAATGTGCAGCACGACCGGCATGGCGAGGACCTGCGCCGGATCGTCCGGATCCGGCCGGCCACCGTATCCGGCCGCGAGGACGGCGTGACGCGCGGCCCACAGGGAGTCGTCACCGGTCTCCCCGGCGACGACGTCGCGGCACGATTCCGTCACGACAGCGGGACTCGTCGCACCACGCCGTCCACCGCGTCGGCGGCCTCGACCTCGTCGCGGGTGACACCGAGGATGAACAGGACGGCGTCGAGGAAGGGGTGCGACAGTGCCGTGTCCGCGACCTCCCGCAGGGCGGGTTTGGCGTTGAACGCGATTCCCAGACCGGCGGCGTTGAGCATGTCAATGTCGTTGGCACCGTCGCCGACCGCCACCGTCTGCTCCATCGGGACGCCGACCTGAGCGGCGAACTTCCGCAGCGCGGTCGCCTTCGCGGCCCGGTCGACGATGTCGCCGATCACCCGGCCGGTGAGCTTGCCGTCCACGATCTCGAGCGTGTTGGCCTGCACGAAGTCCAGTTCCAGTTCGTGGGCGAGACCCTCGATGACCTGCCGGAACCCGCCGGACACCACACCGCAGTGGAAGCCGAGCCTGCGAAGCGTCCGGATGGTGGTGCGGGCGCCCGGTGTCAGTTCCAGATTCTCCGCGACGTCGTCGATGACCGAGGCGTCGAGACCGGCGAGGGTCGCGACCCGCTGATGCAGGGACTCGGTGAAGTCGATCTCGCCGCGCATCGCGGATTCGGTGACGGCGCGCACCTCGTCCTCGACTCCCGCGCGGGCCGCGAGCATCTCGATGACCTCGCCCTGCACGAGGGTCGAGTCGACGTCGAACACGATGAGCCGCTTGGCGCGACGGGCCAGTCCCCCGCGCTCGACCGCGATGTCGACGTTCTCGCGCACGGCCACTTCCGCCAGCACGGTGCGCAGGCTCTTGTCGGCCTCCGCCGTGCCGGGGGCCGACACGAGGAGTTCGAGACCCGTCACCGGGTAGTCGGCGACGCCGCGGATCGAGTCGATGTTGACCCCGAGGGTCGCCATCTCCCGTGCCACCGAACGCAGTGCGCGGGCGGACACCGGGCTGCCGAGGACGACGACGGCGTGGGTGGACAGCGACTGCCTGCCGGGATCGGCACCGATCTCGACGTCCACCGACATCCCGACGGTGGCCATCGCCTCTTCGAGTTCCTCCTGCAGCGCTTCCCCGTTCTCGGGGCAGGCCACCAGCACGCCGAGGGTCAGTCGCCCACGAATCACCACCTGTTCCACGTCGAGAAGGCTCACGTCGTGGCGGGAGAGCGACCCGAAGAGCACCGAGGTGACGCCGGGTCGGTCGGGGCCCGTCACGGTCACCAGGACAGTGGTGTCAGCTGCACCCACCGATGTACTCCGATCATGTTGCTCGCGCGGCTTGTCCGGCACCCATTGTGCCAACTGAAAGGCCCCGCCCGTTGCTGGGGCGGGGCCTTTCCGAAACGTGCTGTGTCAGCGGCGGCCGGTGTCGGTTCCGGGGTCGCCTTCGTCGCCGACGGTCAGCGGCTCGTGGCGTTCCTTCTCGAGCACGGTGCTGGCGTGCTTGCCACCGTGGCCCGGTCCGACGTGCGCCTCGGCCTTCATCCGCTCGACCATGTGCGGGTAGTGCAGCTCGAACGCGGGACGCTCGGAGCGGATGCGCGGCAGCTCGGTGAAGTTGTGCCGCGGCGGCGGGCAGCTGGTGGCCCACTCGAGCGAGTTGCCATAGCCCCACGGGTCGTCGACGGTCACGACCTCGCCGTACCGGTAACTCTTGAAGACGTTCCAGATGAACGGCAGCGTCGAGGCACCGAGGACGAACGCGAAGATCGTCGAGAACGAGTTCAGGAACGTGAAGCCGTCCGAGGGCAGGTAGTCGGCGTAACGGCGCGGCATACCTTCGTTACCCAGCCAGTGCTGGACGAGGAACGTGCCGTGGAAGCCGATGAACGTGGTCCAGAAGTGCCACTTGCCGAGACGCTCGTCCATCATGCGGCCGGTCATCTTCGGGAACCAGAAGTAGATACCGGCGTAGGTGGCGAACACGACGGTGCCGAAGACCACGTAGTGGAAGTGGGCGACCACGAAGTACGTGTCCGTCACGTGGAAGTCGAGCGGCGGGCTCGCGAGGATGACGCCGGACAGACCACCGAAGAGGAACGTGATGAGGAAGCCGATCGAGAACAGCATCGGCGACTCGAACGTCAACTGGCCCTTCCACATGGTGCCGATCCAGTTGAAGATCTTCACACCCGTCGGGACGGCGATGAGGAACGTCATGAACGAGAAGTACGGAAGCAGCACGGCGCCGGTGGCGTACATGTGGTGCGCCCACACCGCGATGGAGAGGGCGGCGATCGCCAGGGTCGCGTAGACCAGGCCGCTGTAACCGAACACGGGCTTACGGCTGAAGACCGGGAAGATCTCCGAGACGATGCCGAAGAACGGCAGCGCGATGATGTACACCTCGGGGTGACCGAAGAACCAGAACAGGTGCTGCCACAGCAGCACACCGCCGGTGGCCGGGTCGAAGATGTGGCCACCGAGGTGACGGTCGACGAACAGACCCATGAACGCGGCGGTCAGCAGCGGGAACGCCAGCAGAATCAGGATGCTGGTGATGAAGATGTTCCACGTGAAGATCGGCATCCGGAACATCGTCATGCCGGGGGCACGCAGGCAGATGACGGTGGTGATCATGTTGACACCACCGAGGATGGTGCCGAGGCCGGCGACCGCGAGACCCATGACCCACAGGTCGGCGCCGACACCCGGGGAGTGCAGCGCACTCGTCAGGGGCGTGTAGGCGGTCCAGCCGAAGTCGGCGGCACCACCGGGGGTGATGAAGCCTGCGGTCGTGATGATCGCGCCGAACACGTACAGCCAGTAGCTGAACGCGTTGAGTCGCGGGAACGCCACGTCGGGGGCACCGATCTGCAGCGGCAGGATGTAGTTGGCGAACCCGAACACGATCGGCGTCGCGTACAGCAGCAGCATGATCGTGCCGTGCATCGTGAACAGCTGGTTGAACTGCTCGTTCGACAAGAACTGCATACCGGGCACAGCGAGCTCGGCGCGCATCATCAGGGCCATGAGACCACCGATGAGGAAGAACGCGATCGAGGTCGTCAAGTACATGATTCCGAGCACCTTGGGGTCGGTGGTCGTAATCATTTTGAAGATGAACGAGCCCTTGGGTCCCTGCCGCGGCGGGTAAGGCCTGGCTGCAGCTATCGCGGGGACTGGCTGGGGCGCTACGGCAGTCACTGATCCTCCTGAATGCGCGTCCGACCCCGGGCTGCGAGGCGAACGGTCTCTGGCTTGCGCTCATCGAATCGTAGACCGTGCCCTGAGCGGCCTCCGACTGGGTCCTACCCACTGTCGTACTTGCCCGGACTCACAGCAACTCGGTGCGCATTCGACCTGCGGATTGTCATACGGGGAGTGCTCACTGTCACGCGGTCCGGCGTGTCGCACCCGGCCGTTGACACGGCCCGCGCGAGCCGCCGGCACAGATCCGGCGCGGTGCTAAGGTTTCCCTCACCTAACTTCGATCAGGAGCTCCATGTGAACGTCCTTTCCCGTCGCCGGGTCGTCGCCGGCGCGGTCGCCCTCGCCGCGGCAGCCACCTTCTCGATCACGTCCTGCTCCAGCAGCGACGAGACCGCCACCGCACCCGGCACCACCGCGTCGACCGGGCAATTCCCCCGGACGATCGACCACTTCCGCGGCAGCACCGAGATCCCGGCCGCCCCGCAGCGCGTCGTGGCACTCGACAACAGCTTCACCGACGCCGTCCTCCTCATCGAGACGCCGCTCGTCGGATACGTCGACTACCGCGAGCCCGGGCTCCCCGACTACCTCGGCTCCTCGCGCGACGAATTCGCGCCGGACGCCGCATCGGTCGGCAAGGTCAGTAACGCGAGCCTCGAACAGATCGCCGCACTGCAACCCGACCTGATCATCTCCGCCGAGGTGCGCGACGCGAAGAACTACGAGCAACTGTCCGCGATCGCGCCGACCATCTTCACCGAGACCACCGGGCCGACGTGGAAGGACAACATCAGGCTCGTCGGCAAGGCACTCGGCAAGGAAGAACTCGCCGAGCAGAAGATCGGCGCCTATGAGGAGCGGGCCGCCACCGTCGGCGCGGAGATCAACGGCACGGCGTCGAATCCGGTGATCTCGGTCGTCCGGTTCGCCGGCGAGCCGACGGCACGCCTGTACCGCACCACCTCGTTCAGCGGCATCGTCCTGTCGGACGCCGGGTTGGCTCGTCCCGGCAGCCAGGGCCCCGATCCGGCCGATCCGGACAACATCATGCAGGCCATCAGCCCCGAGCTCATCAGCGAGGCGGAAGGCGATGTCATCTTCGTCAGCACCTGGCAGGACCCGGCAGGCAAGAGCGCCGAAGCGGCGAAGCCCTTCCTGGAGAGCCCGCTGTGGCAGACGCTGAAGGGACGCAAGATCGGCGTCGACGACGCCCGCTGGATGTCGCCGGTCAGCGTCCAGGGCGCGCATCTCATCCTCGACGACCTGTCGGACACGTTCGGGGTGGACAAGCACAGCGGCTAACCTGAACGCGCCCGCACACACAGGAAGTCGCCGAATTGTCCCCTCGTAGGTTCTCCGCCCGCCGCGCGTCCACCGGTCTCGTCGCCGCCGTCGTCGCGCTCGCGCTCGCCGGCTGCTCGCAACCGTCCGACGACGATCCCGCAGCGTCCATCGTCCGGACCACCACGCAGATCGCCGGCGCCGGTGTGGTCGGCATCGAGCGGGACACCACCACGGCCTGCGCCGCGCCGGCCCCCGTCGACGCCGCGCTCGCGGCCGGGTCGACGCACCGGGTGGTGCACACGAAGGGCGAGGCCGTCGTGCCGTCCGATCCGCAGCGGATCGTCGTTCTCGACAGCGCCGCGCTGGACGCCGTGTGCGCGCTCGGACTGTGGGAGCACGTCGTCGGCGCGGCGACCGTCGACGGGGACTCACCGCAGCCCGGATACCTCGGCACCGGCATCTCGGAGATCCCGGGCGTCGGAACGGTCGACGCTCCGGACGTGAACAAGATCGCCGCGGCGAACCCGGACCTGATCCTCGGATCGAGCCCCGCGTCCGACCAGCTGTACGGCGAACTGTCCCCCATCGCGCCCACCGTGTTCGCCGGTTCCGATCCCGTGTACTGGAAGGCGCAGTTCGTCCTCGCAGGCAACACCCTGGGCCGGGCCGACGCCGCGACGGCCGCGCTCGAGCAGTATCAACAGGACGCCAGGCAGCTCGGCGTCGACATCGACTCCGCGCAGACCCAGGCGTCCGTCGTCCGCTTCGGCGCCGACAGTATGGAGGTCGAGGGTCCGGCCACGTTCGCCGGCCAGGTCCTCACCGACGCCGGGGTGCGGCGGCCCGCCTATCAGAACCTCGACGGCGCGGTTACCGAACCGATCTCCGACTCCGACATCGACCGGGCCGAGGGCGACCTCATCTACGCCGTCCTGGACGGCAAGGAGGGCACCGCGCATGCCGAGGACGTCATGTCCGGTGAGGCCTGGGAGGACCTCGAGGCCGCCTCCGACAAGCGCGTCTTCGCCGTGGAGGGTGACGTGTGGGGCGGAAATGGTCTCGTCGCCGCCCGCGCGATGCTCACCGACATCAGGAACACGCTGAACGGCTACGTCGGCTAGGAGGCCCGGTGCCCGTCCCCGAATTCGTCACCGCCCTGCGCGGGCACGTCGGCACGGCGCCGCTGTGGCTGTCCGGGGTGAGCGTCGTGGTGCGTGACGACGACGGCCGGGTGCTGCTGACTCAACGCGTCGACAACGGCAAGTGGGCCGTCGTGTCCGGCATCCTCGAACCCGGTGAGGAACCCGGCCCGGCGGCGCTGCGCGAGGTCCGCGAGGAGACCGGCATTCACGCGGAACTGGTCCGGATCAGCAGCGTCGATGTCACCGACCCGGTCACCTATCCCAACGGCGACGTCGCGCAGTACCTCGACGTGTGCTTCCTTGCGCGGTACGTGGGCGGTGACGCTGTCGTCTCGGACGACGAGAACCACGACGTCGCCTGGTTCTCCCCCGACGCGCTGCCGCCGGACCTCACCCCGTCGTCCCTCCTGCGTATCGACAAGGCGCTGCAGGACCAGCCGGAGGCGTGGTTCCGCCGCTGAACGCACCTCGCCCGATGTCACATCGGTGCAGTTGGACTGCACCGATGTGACATCGGGCGAGGGGGTGGCAGTTCTTAGAAGTCCCAGTCTTCGTCTTCGGTGTTGACGGCCTTGCCGATGACGTAGGAGCTGCCCGAGCCGGAGAAGAAGTCGTGGTTCTCGTCCGCGTTGGGTGAGAGCGCCGACAGGATCGCCGGGTTGACGTCCGTCTCGTCCTTCGGGAACAGACCCTCGTAGCCGAGATTCATCAACGCCTTGTTGGCGTTGTACCGCAGGAACTTCTTGACGTCCTCGGTGAGGCCCACTTCGTCGTAGAGGTCCTGGGTGTAGTCGACCTCGTTGTCGTAGAGCTCGAACAGCAGCTCGAACGTGTAGTTCTTGAGGTCGTCGCGCTCGGCCTCGGTGAGTTGTTCGAGGCCCTTCTGGTACTTGTAGCCGATGTAGTACCCGTGCACGGCCTCGTCGCGGATGATGAGGCGGATGAGGTCGGCGGTGTTGGTGAGCTTCGCCCGCGACGACCAGTACATCGGCAGGTAGAAGCCGGAGTAGAAGAGGAAGCTCTCCAGCAGAGTGGACGCCACCTTGCGCTTGAGCGGCTCGTCGCCCTGGTAGTAGTCCATGACGATCTCGGCCTTGCGCTGCAGGTTCGGGTTCTCCTCGGACCAGCGGAAGGCGTCGTCGATGTCACGGGTGGAACACAGCGTCGAGAAGATCGAGCTGTAGCTCTTCGCGTGCACCGACTCCATGAATGCGATGTTGGTGTACACCGCTTCCTCGTGCGGGGTGATGGCGTCGGGGATGAGGCTGACGGCGCCCACCGTGCCCTGAATGGTGTCGAGGAGCGTCAGCCCCGTGAACACCCGCATCGTGAGCTGCTTCTCCTGGGCTGTGAGCGTCCCCCACGACGGAATGTCGTTGGACACGGGCACCTTTTCGGGCAGCCAGAAGTTGCCGACGAGACGGTCCCACACCTCGGCGTCCTTCTCGTCCTGGACGCGGTTCCAGTTGATCGCGGATACACGACTCACCAGCTTGACCATTGATTCCTCACTTCGTTCGGCTGTGAGTACTTCTTAACCGCCGGCGGTTAAGAAGTACTCACGGGCTAGAGCATGCAGGAGACGCAACCTTCGACCTCGGTACCCTCCAGAGCCATCTGACGCAGCCGGATGTAGTACAGCGTCTTGATGCCCTTGCGCCACGCGTAGATCTGCGCCTTGTTGATGTCGCGGGTGGTGGCGGTGTCCTTGAAGAACAGCGTCAGCGACAGGCCCTGGTCCACGTGCTGGGTGGCCGCGGCGTAGGTGTC
This sequence comes from Rhodococcus sp. NPDC056960, assembly GCF_042674125.1. Classification (NCBI taxonomy): domain Bacteria; kingdom Bacillati; phylum Actinomycetota; class Actinomycetes; order Mycobacteriales; family Nocardiaceae; genus Rhodococcus; species Rhodococcus sp. NPDC056960. The sequence goes on from NZ_JBHURF010000021.1 coordinate 51,596, forward strand.
GATGATCTTCTCGTACCCGATCTCGTAGGCATCCTGGTAGTACTCCAGGTTGTCGTTGGTCAGGTAGGGCGCCGGGTAGTAGACGCGGCCGATCTTGCCTTCCTTGCGGATCTCGATCTTCGACGCCACCGGGTGAATGGAGCTGGTGGAGTTGTTGATGTATGAGATCGATCCGGTCGGCGGCACCGCCTGCAGGTTCTGGTTGTAAATGCCGTGCTGCTGCACGGACGCCTTCAGCTCACGCCAGTCGTCCTGCGTCGGGATGTGCAGGCCCGCATCGGCGAACAACTGCCGCACCCGCTCCGTCTTCGGTTCCCACACCTGATCGGTGTACTTGTCGAAGTACTCACCCGAGGCGTACTTGGACTCCGGGAAGCCGGCGAAGTATGTGCCGCGCTCCTTGGCGATCTCGTTGGACGCCCGGATCGCATGGAACACCACGGTGTAGAAGTAGATGTTCGTGAAATCGATGCCCTCGTCGGAGCCGTAGTGGATCCGCTCGCGTGCCAGGTATCCGTGCAGGTTCATCTGCCCGAGACCGATGGCGTGCCCCTCGTCGTTCGCCTTCTTGATCGACGGGACCGAGTCGATGGAGGTCTGATCGGCGACGGCGGTCAACGCGCGGATCGAGGTCTCGATGGTCCGCGCGAAGTCCGGCGAGTCCATCGTCTTGGCGATGTTGAGCGAACCCAGGTTGCAGGAGATGTCCTTGCCGATATGACTGTAGGACAGGTCGTCGTTGAACTCCGACGGCGTGGAGACCTGCAAAATCTCCGAGCACAGGTTGGAGTGGGTCACCTTGCCCGCGATCGGGTTGGCACGGTTCACGGTGTCCTCGTACATGATGTACGGGTACCCGGACTCGAACTGCAGCTCGGCCACGGTCTGGAAGAACTCGCGTGCCTTGATCTTCGACTTGCGGATCCGCTTGTCGTCGACCATCTCGTAGTACTTCTCGGTGACGTTGATGTCCGCGAAGGGCACCCCGTAGATGCGCTCGACGTCGTACGGCGAGAAGAGGTACATGTCCTCGTTCTTCTTTGCCAGCTCGAACGTGATGTCCGGGATGACGACGCCCAGCGACAGCGTCTTGATGCGGATCTTCTCGTCCGCGTTCTCGCGCTTGGTGTCGAGGAAGCGGTAGATATCCGGGTGGTGGGCGTGCAGGTACACCGCGCCGGCACCCTGACGCGCGCCGAGCTGGTTGGCGTACGAGAACGAGTCCTCGAGCAGCTTCATGATCGGGATGACGCCCGAGCTCTGGTTCTCGATCTTCTTGATCGGGGCGCCGTGCTCACGAACGTTGCTGAGCAGCAACGCAACTCCGCCGCCGCGCTTGGACAGCTGCAGGGCGGAGTTGATGGAGCGGCCGATCGACTCCATGTTGTCCTCGATGCGGAGCAGGAAGCAGGACACGGGCTCGCCGCGCTGCTTCTTGCCGGAGTTGAGGAACGTGGGGGTGGCGGGCTGGAACCGGCCCGCGATGATCTCGTCGACCAGCTTGGTGGCCAGATCCTCGTCGCCAGCGGCCAGCGTCAGAGCGACCATGCAGACCCGGTCCTCGAATCGCTCCAGGTACCGCTTGCCGTCGAAGGTCTTCAGCGTGTACGACGTGTAGTACTTGAACGCGCCTAGGAACGTGGGGAACCGGAACTTCTTCGAGTACGCGTGGTCGATCAGCGACTTGACGAAGTTGCGGGTGTACTGGTCGAGAACCTCACGCTCGTAGTAGTTCTCCTTGACCAGGTAGTCCAGCTTCTCGTCCTGGTTGTGGAAGAAAACGGTGTTCTGGTTGACGTGCTGGAGGAAGTACTGGTTCGCGGCCTCGCGGTCCTTCTCGAACTGGATCTCGCCGTTGGGGCCGTACAGGTTCAACATCGCGTTCAACGCGTGGTAGTCGAGTTCTCCCGAGGAGACGTCGGGTCGTGCCACAGCGCGTTCTACACTCCCAGCCGGGGCTGTGTCTGTGATTGTCGGTGCCACTGTTCACTCTCCATGAATTGTTCGAGCCCGTCCCGGACTGCTACTACGTCTTCGGCGGTACCCATGAGCTCGAAGCGGTACAAGTACGGAACCCTGCACTTCTGCGAAATCACGTTTCCGGCATAGCAATACGACTCGCCGAAGTTCGTATTACCTGCAGCGATCACCCCACGGATGAGGGAGCGATTGTGCGTGTTGTTGAGGAATCTGATGACCTGCTTGGGCACGTAGCTCGTGGCTCGACCGGTCGCGGTGATCCCGCCACCGTAGGTCGGCAGGATCAGGACGTACGGCTCATCGACCTCGAACGTGCCCGCGCGGTCGTGCAGCGGAATGCGCGTGGCCGGGACACCCAACTTCTGAACGAAGCGATGGGTATTCTCCGAGGCGCTGGAGAAGTACACCAGCGATGTCATCGGTTTCCACCATCTGGACTAGTACTACCGTTTACTGCCGCCCGGGAATCTGCTCGTTCTCCGCCTCGGGCGGTGCGATCGCCTCGCTTCAAGCAGCGTTTGCCGAGAGGGTCTTGATGCGGTCGGGGCGGAAGCCCGACCAGTGCTCGTCACCGGCCACGATCACGGGCGCCTGCAGGTATCCCAGTGCCATGACGTAGTCCCGGGCTTCGGGATCTTCGGTGATGTCGACGACGGCGTATTCGATGCCCGCCTTGTCGAGAGCCCGGTAGGTGGCATTGCACTGAACGCAAGCGGGCTTGGTGTAGACGGTGATGCTCATGAAGTCCCTCTTTCCACTGCCGAATGGAGCTGACGAAGTGTGTGTTCAGCGCACTGAGATCACCCCTGATCGAGATGGCGGTGACCCCCGATGGAGATGCTCACCGAGTCGGTTCTCGTTGTGGTCTCTCAGTGCTCAAGACACTACACCTAGTGGCCGACAGAAACACTTAACCCGAGATGTTGTGAGTCACATCGATGAAATTCCCAGGTCGTCATTCTGGCGACCGCAAATTTCCCACTCACGTCGGCGTGTCGCGCATCACATTTTCGGCGTGATGCCGGACACCCCGCGGATCGCGCTCGTGGCGCCGGAGGCTCAGGGAGCTTACGTCACCTCGGCGGACACGCCCGCATCCGTTGCGTGGACCCCGCAGATGGACCGTCGGCACCGCCTCGGGCGCCAGTCGGACGGACGCCGTCCGCACCCCTCGGCGGCCACGCGAGGCCACCGCCGCGGCCCGTCCCCCGCGGCCCGGCGCCGGACGTCGCGAGCACGGCACCCGGCGCGCTTGCCGGCCGGTAACTGCCGGACCCGACGGCGGCGCCCGGTAGCGTGAGCGGATGCCCGAAGAGCCCCTCGATTGGTCGGCGCCCGTGGCGCGCACCCGGCGGGTGACGCCGAACATGCAGAGGATCACCCTCGCCGGCGGGGATCTCGGCCGATTCGAATCCAGCGGGACGCCGGACGAGCGCCTTCTCCTCGCGTTCCCGCCGGACGGCGCGGAGAAGCGCAGTTACACCGTCCGCCGGTGGGACCCGGACGCGCTCGAGATGGACATCGACTTCGCCGTCCACGCGGGCGGGACCGCGGCGCAGTGGGCGGCGCGCGCACAGCCCGGTGAATCCCTGGGATTCTCCACCGCGTCGGGGTGGTACGCGCCGCCCGCCGACGCGCAGTGGCAGCTGCTGCTCGCCGACATGACGGCACTGCCCGCCGTCGGCCGGATCGTCGAGGAACTATCCGGTTCGGCGCGCGTGCACGTGATCGCGGAGGTCACCACCCTCGGCGACCGGCAGCAGTTCACCACTGACGCCGCGCTCACCGTGACGTGGCTGCACGGGAGCGGCAACGGCGCCGGGGACAGCGTGCTCGCCGAGGCGGCCCGCGACTGGTCGCGACCGGATGCGCCGGGATACGTGTGGTTCGCGGGCGAGGCCACGGTGTCCCGGGTGGTGCGGCGCTGGCTGCGCCACGAACTGGGCTGGCCCGCGGAGCGGTACGACGTCATCGGCTATTGGCGCGACAAGAAAGAGGACTGGATCGCGCGGTACGAGACGGTGCGCGAACAAATAGAAGCCGCCAGGGACTCTGCCCTGGCGGCCGGGGACGACTTCGACTCGGTGCGGGACGCCGTCGACGCGGCCCTGGATCGGACCGGGCTGTAGCGACGACGGCATCCCGCGTCCGAGGGACCGTCAGGCGTCGACGAGCTGCTTCGTGGCGTCGACGAGGCTGGCGACGACGCCGGCGACCTGCTGCGCGACCTCGGCGTTCTCGCGCGGGTGACGGTCACCGAACTTGTCGATGGTGCCGCCGATGGCGAGGGTGACGTCCTCGAGGACCTTGCCGCCGGCGATGCGCACGGCCTTGCGGGTGTCTTCGTGCGCCCACTGTGCGCCGTTGCCGCTGGGCGAGGCGCTGATGACGGCGACGGGCTTGTCCTTCACGGCGCCGGTGCCGTAGGGCCGCGAGATCCAGTCGATGGCGTTCTTGAGAACGGCGGGGATGGTGCCGTTGTACTCGGGCGTGAGCAGCAGCAGCGCATCGGCGCGGCCTGCGGCGTCACGCAGCGCCTCGACGGCGGGAATGGAACCGGCGACGTCGATGTCTTCGTTGTAGAAGGGAACCTCTCCGAGTCCGTCGAACACCGTCACCTCGGTACCCTCGGGCGCCACGGCGACCGCGGTCTCGGCGAGCTGACGGTTGACCGAGGCGGCGCGCAGGCTGCCGACGAGAACGAGAACGTTGGTCTGTGACATGTCAATAATCCTTCGATGGTGCGTAGGGCGACTCGCGAACATGTATACCAACTAAACGGACCGCGGTCCACTTATGTTCCCGTCACGGTAGGATGCGAAGCGTGACGAGCCCCCTGCTGCCCCAGATCGGAGTCGATCCCCCCGAACGCGGAGATGCCGCACGTAACCGCCGCCTCCTGCTCGATGCGGCTGCGCTACTGGTGGCAGAGCGGGGAGTCGACGCCGTCACCATGGACGCCGTCGCCTGCAAGGCCGGCGTGGGCAAGGGCACAGTGTTCCGCCGGTTCGGAAGCCGGTCTGGTCTCATGCACGCACTTCTCGACCACACCGAACGCGAACTCCAGCAGGGCTTCATGTTCGGTCCCCCGCCCCTCGGGCCCGGCGCCGACCCGATCGACCGCCTGATCGCCTTCGGCCACGCCCGCATCGCGATCGTCGAAGTGCAGGGCGAGGTCCAACGCGCCGCCGAGAACTCCCTCGAGTTCCGCTTCGCCGCACCCGCGCGGGCGGTCTCGGTCCACCACGTCGTGTCCCTGCTCCGCGCCGCGGGGGTACGGGGCGACCACGAACTGCTCGCCTGCTCGCTCCTCGCGCCGCTCGAGGCCACGCTGGTGCTGCACGAACTGCGCGACCTCGGGATGTCGGTGGAGCGTCTCGGCAACGCCTGGGAGGACCTGATCCGGCGCGTCACCCGATCGTGAACCCGGATCGGGACATTCTGTCTAACCTCGGGGAATGCGCACCACCGCCGTCGTTCTCGGCCTCCTGACATTCGCCTCGCTCACCGGCTGCGGCGGGGAGGAGCAATCCGCGCACCCGGATCCGTCGGGCCGCACCTTCGTCTCTACCTCGGTCGACGGCGATCCCATTCCCGGCGGTGGGCCGCTCGTGCTCGGGTTCACCGACCCCGGACGTCTTTCCGTCGAGGCCGGGTGCAATCACGGCAGCGCCGACGTCGACCTGTCCGGCGGGAAGGTGGTGACCGGCCCGCTCGCGATGACGCTGATGGCGTGCCCGGGAGAGGCGGCCGGCGCGGACGCCTGGGTGACAGGACTGCTGGACGCGCAACCGACCTGGACCCTCGACGGCGACCGGCTTACCCTGACCACGGCCACCGGTGCGGTGACGCTGACGGACGAGAAGGTCGCCCGGCCGGATCGTCCCGTCGTCGGGACCACCTGGACCGTGACGGCACTGATCAGCCCGGATGCTGTCACGACGACAGCGGCGCTCGAGCGGACCGCGCCTCGGTTGCTCATCGCGAACGACGGTTCCGCGTCCGGGTTCACCGGCTGCAACCAGATGAGCGGGTCCGCGGATGTGGGGCAGAGTTCGATCACGTTCGGGCCGTGGGCCACCACCCGGATGGCGTGCCCCCCGGATGTCACCGAGGTCGAGCGTGCGGTTCTCGCCGCACTGACCGGCGAGACGAGCTACAGCGTCCGTTCGGACACGTTGCGGGTGACGAATGCCGACGGATTCGGGTTGACGTTCCGGGCGAGCTAAAGGGCCGCGAGCCAGGCGCCCAGTGCCCGGGCGCTCCCGTCGATCCGGGCGGGCCAGTCCAGGGCGGAATCGTCCGCCGTGTCGCTGACGTGTTTGACCAGCCGGCACCGGGCACCGCTTCGGGCGCTGGCGTAGGCGACGGCGAACCCCTCCATGTCCACGAGGTCGGCTCGCCGGGCCAGGACGTCGCGCACGGCGGCATCCGCCACGAACAGATCGCCGGTCGCGAGCACGGAACCGTCGCCGTCCGGCAGGTCGAGGAGGTCGGAGACGTCGTGTCCGAGCGCGCGGATGGCGTCGCCGCTGATGTCGTGGTTGAGAACGGTCGACGGCGTGAACAGGCCGCTGTGATGCTCGTGCAGCGCACCCGCGGTGCCGATGTTGACGACGAGCGGCCGGTCCGTCCGCGGGTAGTGGGCGAGAGCGGTCGCCACGGCCACGGCAGCGCTCACCTTGCCGATGCCGGTGATCAGCACGTCGAACTCGGGTGGGACGTGCACGGCCTCCGCCTTGGTCGCGCTGACCACCAGGACGTCCGATCTACTCATGCGCGGAACCGTACCCTGCACTCGTCAGGGGCACTCGCTAGAGTTCTGTCATGTCGAATCTACGTGCGCAGATCCTCGAGGAACTCGGTGCCCGGCCCACCATCGACGCGGCCGACGAGATCCGCAAGCGCGTTCAGTTCCTGAAGGACTACCTGCTGTCGACCCCGGCCACGGGTTTCGTCCTGGGGATCAGCGGCGGTCAGGACAGCACCCTCACCGGACGTCTCGCGCAGCTCGCGGCGACCGAGCTCCGCGAGGAGGGCCACGACGCCGAGTTCGTCGCCGTCCGACTCCCCTACGGCACCCAGGCCGACGAGTCGGATGCGCAGATCTCCCTCGACTTCATCAAGCCCGACCGGTCGGTGGTCGTCAATGTGAAGCCCGGTGCGGACGCCACCGCGAAGGAATCGTCCGAGGCGCTGCGCGACATCATCGGCGACGGCGGCACACTGCGCGATTTCGTGCGCGGCAACATCAAGGCCCGCGAGCGCATGGTGATCCAGTACTCCATCGCCGGACAGCTCGGGTACCTCGTGGTCGGCACCGATCACGCCGCCGAGGCGATCACCGGATTCTTCACCAAGTTCGGCGACGGCGGCGTGGACGTCACCCCCCTCACCGGATTGTCCAAGCGTCAGGGCGCCGCACTTCTGCGCGAACTCGGCGCACCCGAGAGCACGTGGAAGAAGGTTCCCACCGCCGACCTCGAGGACGATCGTCCCGCCCTCCCCGACGAGGAGGCGCTGGGAGTGACGTACGCGCAGATCGACGACTACCTCGAGGGCAAGGACGTGCCGGACGCCGTCGCCGAGAAGCTCGAGTCGATGTTCCTCGGCACCCGGCACAAGCGGACGGTCCCGGTAACGCCGCTCGACACGTGGTGGCGGTGACCCGATGGTCCAGGCGCTGGTCGCGGGCGGTACCGGCACGGCGGGCCGGCAGGTGGTCAAGGAGTTCCTCGCGCGCGGTCACTCGGTCCGGGTCCTGACCCGGCACGGCGGTGCCCCCGGAACCGAAATCGTCCATTTCCACGGCGATCTCGTCACCGGTGACGGTCTCGCGGAGGCACTCGAGGGCGTCGACGTGGTGGTCGACACCACCGACGGCAAGACCCGTGGCACGCGCGCGGTGCTCGAGCGGGGCAGCGAGAATCTGCTCGCCACCGCGGACGGCGCCGGCGTCGGACGCGCAGTCCTGCTCTCCATCGTCAACGTCGATCGGAGCGAATTCGCGTACTACCAGGCCAAGCGCAAGCAGGAATTGGTGTACGAGAACGCGGCGATCGACACAACGATCGTGCGGGCCACCCAGTTCCACGACTTCATTCCTCTGGTCGCCAAGCCGGCGAGCAGGGTCGGTGTGATTCCCGCGTTCTCCAAGACGAGTTTCCAGACGATCGACACCCGGGACGTCGCGACCGCACTGGTCGACGCCGCCCTGGCCGCCGAGCCGTCCCCGGACGGCCCGATCACCATCGGTGGCCCGGAGGTGCGCACCGCCCGCGACCTCACGACGGCATGGAAGAAGGCCACCGGCACGCACGGTGTCGTCGTCACCGTTCCGCTCCCCGGCGCGATGGGGAAGTTCCTGCGGGACGGGTCGAACCTGGTGCCCGACAATCAATTCGGAACGATCACCTTCGACCGGTGGCTGGCCGACACCACCCGCGCGCTGGCCTAGCCGCCGGCGAACGGCGGCAGCACGTCCACCTGTGTGCCTGCCGTCCGGGTGAGATCGCGCGTCAGTTCGGAATCGACGAGGAACGCCGAGACCGACAGCACCTGCTGCATGTCGGGACCGTACTTGGCGAGGAGAAGGTCTTTCACCTGGGCGAGGTCTGCGCTCGCGGGGAGATCGAGCGTCTCCTTCGTGCACCCCGCCGCGTCGGCGGCGGCCGCGAAATACCGAACCGAGATACCCGTCACGTCAACCACCGATTGCTCCCATGCTGCGTTCCGGCGGAGCGAAACCGTCCGCGTTGATTCCGTGGCCTGCCCACTTGTTCCACATCGCGCCGCGCCACAACCGCGCCAGCTCTTCGTCGTCCGCACCCGACCGCAGCGCTGCCCTCAGGTCGATCTCCTGATCGCTGAACAGGCACGACCGTACCGTTCCCTCGGCGGTGAGCCGGGTGCGGTCGCAGTCGGCGCAGAACGACCGGGTGACGGACGCAATGATCCCGACCGTGGCCGGACCACCGTCGACCAGCCACTCCTCGGCCGGTGCCGACGGGTCGTCCCGGCCGTGTTCGGTGAGGGTGAACCGCTCGCCGAGGACGGCCAGTAACCGGTCGGCGGTGACCATGTTCTCGCGTGCCCACTCGTGATCGGCGTCGAGCGGCATCTCCTCGATGAAGCGCAGCGTGACGCCCTCGCGCAGGCACCATTCCAGGAGATCGGCCGCTCCGCTGAGCGTTTCGGGCATCAGCACCGCATTGATCTTCATCGGCGCCAGTCCGGCTCTGGCGGCGGCTCGGATACCGGCCATCACGGACGGCAGACGGTCGCGACGCGTCAGTCTCGCGAAGTGCTCGCGATCGACCGAATCGAGGGAGACGTTGACGCGGGTCAGACCGGCTCGCGCGAGTCCGGCTGCACGGTGTTCGAGACCGACCGCGTTGGTGGTCATCGCCAGCGGGACCCCGGGCACGCGCGCGGCGCAGCCCGCGATCATCTGCTCGAGGTCCACCCGCATCAGCGGCTCGCCCCCGGTGAACCGGACCTCGCGCACGCCGAGGCGGTGGACGGCGATGTCGACAAGCCTGACGATCTCGCCTGCGGTGAGGAGATTCTGCGCCGGAATGGCGGGCAGGCCCTCCTCGGGCATGCAGTACGTGCAGCGCAGCGAACACTTCTCGGTGATGGACACCCGCAGGTCCCGCGCCACGCGGCCGAACCGGTCGATCAGGTGGTCGACGTCCGGTCTTCCGTCGAGCGAGACCGACGACCGGACGGACGGGATCCCCATCTCCACTGTCGTCATCGAGTTGCCTTTCCCTGCATCTGTCCAGTATGCCGCTAGGGGGTGATCGCTGTGTGACGCGGTGCACTCTCGCCGTGTCTCCGGAGGCGTGCCTAGGATTGGTGACCATGGCCGGAGGAATATCGTGACCGCACGCTCCGTGGAGCAGCACGCCCAGCACGTCGCCGAACTTCTCGCGACCCTCCACGAGCGGCCGGCGGAGGAGGTTCCGCTCGGGGAGTCACTCGGGCGCATCCTCGCCGCCGACGTCCACTCCCCCGTCGACCTGCCGTTGTTCCGAAATTCGCAGATGGACGGGTACGCGGTCGACGCCGCGTCCGTGGCGTCGGTCCCGGCGGTACTGCCGGTGCGGGGCGTGATCCCCGCGGGACCGGCAGGCACCACCACCCATACTCCCGGGACCGCCTACCGGATCATGACCGGTGCGCCGATCCCCGAGGGCGCCGACGCGATCGTCCCGGTCGAGGACACCGAGGCCACCGACGGACAGGTCCGCATCGACCGCTCCCGTACCGCCGGCGAGTTCGTGCGTGAGCGCGGTAGCGACGTCCGCGAGGGCATGCTCCTGCTGCCCGCAGGCAGTGCGCTCGCCGCCCGGCACATCGCCGTCCTCGCCGCCGTCGGCCTGCAGCACGTCCCGGTGCTGCCGCGCCCGCGTGTCGCCGTCATCACCACCGGCGCCGAACTCGTGGACGCCGGCAGCAAGCTGCATCCGGGAGAGATCTACGACTCCAACGGAATCGCCCTCGCGTCGAGCGCCAGGGCCAACGGCGCCGAGGTCGTCTCGATCGCCCGCAGCGGCGACGACCCGGCCGAGTTCCGGACCCTGCTCGCGGAGGCGACCACCACCGCCGATCTCGTCCTCACGTCCGGCGGGGTGTCGATGGGCGATTTCGAGGTGGTCAAGGAGACCCTCACACCGCTCGGCGCACACTTCGGCCACGTGGCGATGCAGCCGGGCGGTCCCCAGGGCACCGCCGTGGTGGACGGCACACCCGTCCTCAACTTCCCCGGCAACCCCGTGAGCACCCTCGTGTCGTTCGAGGTGTTCGCGCGTCCCGAGATCCGGCGCGCAGCGGGGCTCTCCCCGACCGAACCGGAGGAACTGCCGCTCGCCGTGGCCGTCACCTCCATTCCGGGCAAGCGGCAGTTCCTCCGCGCCCGCCGTACCGATGCCGGGGTCGAACTCGTGTCCGGCCCCGGTTCCCATCTCGTCGCCGCGATGGCGTGGGCGGACGTCCTCGTCGACGTTCCCGCCGATGTCACCGCGCTCGACGCAGGCCAACTCGTGAAGGTGATCCCCCTATGACCGACCTGACACACCTCGACAGCGAGGGCCGTGCGCGCATGGTCGACGTGAGCGCGAAAGCGGACACGACCCGAACCGCGGTGGCCGCCGGGCAACTGGTCACCACACCCGCGGTGATCGAACTGGTCAGGGCGGACGACCTCCCGAAGGCCGACGTCCTCGCGACCGCCCGGATCGCCGGGATCTCGGGTGCGAAGAAGACGTCCGAGCTGATTCCGCTCTGCCATCAACTCGCACTGTCGTCGGTGAAGCTGGAGTTCGGATTCACCGACACCGCCATCACCATCGAGGCCACCGCGAAGACGAAGGGCCCGACCGGCGTCGAGATGGAGGCCCTCACCGCCGTCGCGGTCGCCGGACTGACGTTGCACGACATGGTGAAAGCGGTCGACCCGGCCGCGACACTGGACGGGGTCCGGCTGCTCACCAAGGACGGCGGCAAGCGCGGGCACTGGACGCGGGAGCAGCAGAACACCGGAATTCCCACGGTGACACCGCGATCCGCGGCCGTCCTGGTCGCTTCCACCGGCGGGGCGAGGGGCACCCGGGAAGACACCACCGGCCCGGTCATCGCGTCGTGGCTCGAGGAACGGGGCTTCACCACCCGCGGTCCGCTCGTCTACGCCGACGCGGACATCGCGGCCGGCCTCGCCGACGCACTGTCCGGTAGTCCGGCGTTGGTCATCAGCACCGGCGGCACCGGAGTCTCCCCCACCGACGCCACCCCGGAGGCCACCCGCGCCGTGCTCGATCGAGAACTCCCCGGTGTCGCCGACGCCATCCGGAACCGCGGAACCGCGGTGACCCCGCACGCCTCGCTGAGCCGCGGACTCGCCGGTGTGGCGAACGGCACAGTCGTGGTGAATCTCCCCGGCTCGCCGGGCGGGGTCAAGGACGGATTGTCCGTCCTCGACCCCATCGTCGATCATCTTCTCGCTCAGGTCGCCGGTGGAGGTGCGCACGATGCCTGACATTCTCGCCCAGATCTCGGATCAGCCGCTCGATCCTGCCGTCGTCGACGCCGCGGTGGCCGGGCCCGAACACGGCGCCGTCGTCGTGTTCACCGGTGTCGTCCGCAATCACGATGGCGGACAATCCGTTTCGGCCCTCGAATACCAGTCGCACCCGGACGCCGAGCGCTTCCTCCGCACCGTCTGCGAGGAAGTCGCAGCCTCCTCCGGACTCCCCGTTGCGGCCATCCACCGGGTCGGATCCCTCACCGTCGGCGACCTCGCGGTGGTCGCCGCGGTCGCCGCACCGCACCGCGCCGAGGCGTTCGCCGCGTGCGCCGAACTGGTCGAGCGGATCAAGCACGAGGTACCCATCTGGAAGCGGCAGAAGTTCGCCGACGGGGCCTCGGAATGGGTCGGTCTGTGACTCCTCGGTCGGACCGATCCGCGGCCACCAGGTAGACTCTGCACCACTAGATGACCACGACGGTCATCCAGCGTCGTAGAACGCATTCAGTTCGGTCACCCGAATCCTGTTGGATGTGCACCACCGCATCCGCTCTTCTTACGGCGAAGAAGCTTGCCGACCGGCAACGCCGCCAACCTGTGCTCGAGCTCCGACGGAGACCTTCCGTATCGGCCCTCCGGGCACGACCCTGTGCCCGAAAGGCCTGACCACTTGTCTGACACACACGCTCCCGACACGACATTCGCCGCGCTCGGTGTCCGCGAACCGCTGGTGAAAGCACTCGCGGACAAGGGGATCACCTCCCCGTTCCCCATCCAGGTCGACACCCTTCCCGACACGCTGTCGGGTCGCGACGTCCTCGGCCGGGGCAAGACCGGCAGCGGTAAGACGCTCGCCTTCTCCATTCCGATGGTGTCCCGCCTCGCCGGCGAGCTGTCCGGCGGCAAGCGCCGCCCGGGTCGCCCGGTGGGCCTGATCCTGGCCCCCACCCGCGAGCTCGCCACGCAGATCACGGCCACCCTCGAGCCCCTCGCCGCCGCCTACGACCTGCGCGTCACCACGATCTTCGGTGGTGTCTCCCAGAACCGTCAGGTGAGCGCACTCAAGGCCGGCGTCGACATCGTCGTCGCATGCCCCGGCCGGCTCGAAGACCTGATGAAGCAGAAGTTCGTGAGCCTCGACGCCGTCGAGATCACCGTCCTCGACGAGGCCGACCACATGGCCGACCTCGGGTTCCTGCCCGTCGTCACCCGCATCCTCAACGCGACCCCCCAGCAGGGGCAGCGGCTGCTGTTCTCCGCCACTCTGGACAACGGCGTCGACAAGCTGGTGAAGCGCTTCCTGAAGAACGAGGTCCTGCACTCGGTCGACGAGGCGAACTCCCCCGTCGCCGCCATGACGCACCATGTGTTCGACGTGGACGGCGTCGAGGCCAAGCGCAAACTGGTCGAGCGGCTGGCGTCCGGCACCGGACGACGCATCCTGTTCATGCGGACCAAGCACCAGGCCCGCAAGCTGGCGCGTCAGCTCACCGAGGCCGGAATCCCGTCGGTCGACCTGCACGGCAACCTGTCGCAGGCGGCCCGCGACCGCAACCTCGCGTCGTTCTCCGCCGGTGACGCACGTGTGCTGGTGGCCACCGACGTCGCGGCGCGTGGTGTCCACGTCGACGACGTGCAGCTGGTCGTCCACGTCGATCCGCCCGCCGAGCACAAGGCGTACCTGCACCGTTCCGGTCGTACCGCACGCGCGGGCAGTGCCGGCGACGTCGTGACGGTGGTCCTGCCCGAGCAGCGCAAGGATCTCGCCGTCCTCATGCGCAAGGCCGCGATCAAGGTGACGCCCGTCCGCAGCACCGCGGATTCCGCGCACGTCCTCGACCTCGTCGGCGACATCGCACCGCACGTCGCTCCCGCCCCCAAGGCGGCACCCGCGGCGAACGGCGGCGGACGCAACCAGCGCCCGGGCGGCGCCCAGGGCGGACGCGGCGGTCAGGGCGGACGCGCGCACGGTCAGGGCGGCGGCGCACGTCGCTCCCGCTCGGGTGGAGCCGGACGCCCCCGCGCAGCCTCCTCCACCGGCGGCGGAACCCGCACGGCGTCCGCCGGCGGATCACGCCGCCGTCAGGGCTAGAACCTCTCGAGGTGGACGGCGTCGGCCAGCGGCCGGCGCCCCCGCCACCCGAAGCGCTCGAGGTCCGGCACCTGCTGGAACTCGGCGACCCTCCCCACGCACAGCCAGGCGATGGGACGTACCGGCTCCGGAATGCCCAGCAGCTCGGTGAGATACGGCTCGTCGTAGAACGACACCCACCCGACGCCCACGTTCTCGGCGGCCGCCGCGAGCCACAGATTCTGGATCGCGAGCACCGCGGAGAACAGGCCGGTGTCGTCGACCGTGTGCCTGCCGAGGATGTGTTCGCCGCCGCGACTCCGGTCGTAGGTCACGACCACACCCATGCCGCTCTCGCAGATCCCTTCGATCTTGATCGGGTCGAACGTCGCCTTCCGGTCTTCGGGCAGCGATTCCGCGAACCGCCTGCGGGCGCCTGCCACGTGGTCGGCGAAGGTGCTCAGCGTCCCGGTGTCGCGCACGACGACGAAATCCCACGGCTGCGTGTTGCCGACGCTGGGGGCGCAGTGCGCGGCGCCCAGGATGCGATCGAGGACCTCCGGCTCGATCGGCTCCCCGGTGAACTCGGCTCGCACGTCCCGGCGACGGCGGATCGCGTCGTACACGGACAGCACGGGTTCGGGGTGGGGTTCAGGACTACAGGCAGACTCGGTCACGCCGTCACGGTATAGCGGTGCACACCCAGCATCGCGCCGGGGTCCGCCTCGTCTCCGACTGCCACGACGCAGTCCGCGAGCCGTTCCCGCACCTGCTCGGCTTCGATGTCGGCCCCGATGAGCACCAGCTGCGTTGCCCGTTCCTCGCCGGGCTCCCAGCGCGCCGACGTGAATCTGATGTGCGGGCCGACCGTCTGCACTTCGAACTTCCGTGACTGCCCGGGCACGGCGAAATGCACGAATCCCTTGATCCGGTAGATGCCGACCGGTCGCTTCTCGAGGAACTCCACGAGTCGCCGCGGATCGATCGGCTCCTCCGATGCGAAATCGACCGCCTCGTACGACGAGTGCAGATGATCGGAGTCATCACAGTGCTCGTGCTGATCCAGCAGGAGCTGATCGAGCGTGAGCTGCTCCCCCGCCGCCGGTTCGCGCCCGGGCTCGCGGTCGAACAGGAGGGTGGGCTCGATCCGGCCGTGCGCGGTGGTGAGGACGGGTGCGCGGTCGTTGTACCCGCGGACCGTCGCGTGCACGGCAGCCCGCCGGTCTTCGTCGATGCGGTCGGTCTTGTTGAGGATCACCAGGTCGGCGAGCGTGACGTGCTTGCCGAGGTCCGGGTGCTGCACCGACATGTCCTCGAACTGCTCACCGTCGACCATCACGACGAGTCCGCCGTACACGACATGCGGGTTCGCACTGCCGAGGACGAGCCGAATCATGTTGCGCGGCTCCGCGAGCCCGCTCGCCTCCACGATGATCACGTCGATCTGCGACGTGGGATGGGCGAGGCGGTCCAGCATCTCGTCCATGTCGCTGACATCCACGGCGCAGCACATGCACCCGTTGCTCAGCGACACCATGGAGTCGACCTGACCGGCCACCATCATCGAATCGATGTTCACGGCGCCGAAGTCGTTGACGATGACGCCGACGCGGACCCCGCGGTTGTTCCGCAGCACGTGGTTGAGCAGTGTGGTCTTCCCCGAACCGAGGAATCCGGCGACGATGACGACCGGAATCCGCTTCTTCGCCACCGCTGCGACCTCCGTGGACCCTCGACTTCTACCGGGCGCCCATCCTAGCGCCCTGCTGCCGACAGGTCCGCACTCAGCCGGCGGACGGCGCGGGGTCCAGGTCGCGGACACGGGACGCGGGTGAGCCGGCGTACAGCCCGTTCGGATCGCAGTCACGGGTGACCACCGCGCCCGCCCCGATGACGCACCCGTCCCCCACCGTCACCCCGGGAAGGATGATCGCGCCGGCGCCGATCCAACACCCGTCGCCGATCACGATCGGACGATGGACCACCCGCCCACCCCGACCGGAAGCCGGACCGATGTCGTGGGTGCTCGTGACGAACTGCGCACGATGCCCGACCGCGACCTGCCTGCCGAGCGTGATGGGCGCGGTCCCGTCGAACAGCACACCCCGGTTCACGAACGTTCCCACACCCATCGAGATGTCCTTGCTGCCGAAGTAGCAGCCCGAATAGATGCCTGCACCCCACACCTTCGCGCCCGCCCCCATCAGGAGGAGTACGCGCAGCCAGACGGGGACGAACGCGGAGGCCTGAACGATGGTGACGAAGCGCACCCCGTCACCCTAGCCCCGACGAGCCCGGTGACGACCGAAGATTGCTCGCCATTAGCTGTTCCCCCGCCCGAACCCGAGGACTGCGGCGTACGATGTGGGCGCCGACGAAGGGGCCCGAGGGGGGACTGTGAGAGAACTGGATAGCGACGGATTCGCTGCACTGGTGGAGTCCATCCCGCACGCGATCAGCGTGCACGACCGGGACCGAAACGTCGTGTTCAGCAACTCCGCATGCGCCGCCCTGATCGGCTACGACACCGAGGAATTTGCAAACCTCGAACACGAGCAACTGTTCCACCCCGACGACGCCGAACTGTGGGGCACCATGCTCGCCCGCGTACTCGGAACGGAAAACCCGAGCGCCACAGCACATCTCCGGCTCCGCCACCGAGCCGGTCACTGGATCTGGGTGCTCGTTGCGGCATCCACGTTCATCGCGGGCACCGACAGACTGGTCGCGCTCGTCCTCCAGGACGTATCCGACACGATCTGGGGCAACCCCACGGCCGCACGGCAGCCCATCCGATAGCCCGCTCACCGCCCCGCACCGGGCGCAGGGCAACTACACGGCGGAGTCCGGATCGTGGCGCCGCAGCGCCGGCAGTAGTGGGTGCGGTGGCCACCGTTGTTCGACGTCGCACACCCGCACACCTCCCACCCCACCAGGCACGTGTTGGCGGCGAGCAGATGTCCGTTCGGACAGCGTCCCGGCGCGGTTTCCGTTCTGGCGGCCACGGGTCGAATCTACCCCGAGATCGAACACATGTTCCCATCGGTGCCGTCAGGCTGTCGGGTCACATGTAATTGCCGGGAGAACCGTCCTCCTGCCCGTCCTCGCACTCCACCAGAAACCAGCTGCCGGGGGCGTAGATCAGTTCCCGGGCGGCACGGACGATGACGAGGGCCCCGGACTCGTGGATGCTGTAGCTGTCGTCGTCGCCGAAGTCGGTGACGGCGAACTCCGCCAATTGGTCGAATGATCGATGCGTCACAGTGAATGTCATGACGCCAGTGTCCCACCGGGACAACGGGGAAGAATGAGGAAAACCTCCCACCCGCATGATCTGCGGATGGGAGGCTTTCCTCGAAAGTGGAGCTAAGGGGACTCGAACCCCTGACCCCCACACTGCCAGTGTGGTGCGCTACCAGCTGCGCCATAGCCCCGTATTCGGTTGTTCTCCGCACTCGGAATGACTTCCTCCGTGCTCGAAGAAAGTTACACCATTGCTGACCGGGCCAACAAATCGGCTGGTCAGAGGCGCTTCGCGCCCGTGCGCCTTTCTGGTTGTTCCAGCTACCAAAAAGGCGCACGGGCGGCAGAGCCGCCTACAGCTGCGACACCCAGTTCTCGTTGGACAGCGCGTCGATCACGGTGCCGTCCTTCACCACGGCAGGGGTGCCGGTGGCGCCGCTCGCTGCGAGGGCCTGACGGCCCGCCTCGGCGTGCGCCCGGGCCTGCTCGACCTTCGCACCGGTGCTGATGCACTGGGTGGCGGCGTCGGACGCTCCGGCGTCGCCGGCGATCCGCGCGAGATCCTCGTTGGTGTGGTCCGAGCTGCCGTTCTCCTTCGGCTGATTCGCGGGCGAGAAGAGGGCCGCGTGGAACGCCGAGTACGCCACCGCGTCACCGGTTTCGGCGATGCACTCGGATGCGGCGACGGCGCGGGTGGAGTAGTCACCGGTCGCCGACAGCCTGTCGAGGAAGTTCAGGACGTGGTAGCGGACGGCCACCTTGCCGTCGTCGACGGCCTGCGCGACTTCCTGACCGTTCCGGTTCTCGAGTTCGGCGCAGTACGGGCACATCGGGTCTTCGAACAGATCTATCGTGGTGGCCGCGTCGGGGCGACCGAGAACGACCACGCCGTCGTCCTGCAACGCCACCCGGACCTCGGAGTTCTGGACTCCGCCGTATCCGTCGTTCCGCGGCTTGCTGCGGTTGCTCTGCCAGATCACACCCCCAATGACCAATGCGGCAATCACCAGAACGGCGAGCCCACCGAGAATGTAGGTGGACCGGCTGGATTCCGGTTGCGGGTTGTACTTGTTCTTCGCGGTCACGTGGATGCAGTCCTTCGACGTCGGATCGATTTACCGAATGCTTACTGTGCCACCGTCTGCTGAGGGGTCACTGAGAGAGTGTCGCGGGAGCGGAGCCCCAGCGCGAACGGCGTGCGCGGGAACACGATCAACCACGCTGCCAGTGCGAGGAAGCCCACATCGCGGAGGATTTCCCTGGTGTAGTCCCAGCCGTTCACGTCGGCCGCACCGCCGCCGCCGAAGCATCCGCAGTCGATGGACAGCCCGCGGGCCCACACCGAGACGATCACGCCGATGAGCACGAGCAGCAGCACGGCCGACACGGAGGCCGTGACCCGGACGGCGAGACCGATCAGCAGGAGCAGTCCCAGCGCGATCTCGAAGAACGGCAACGTGTTGGCTACCGGACGGACGAGGTCCTCGGGGAGCAGTTGGTAGGCGCGGACGGCGATGACGGTCTGTGCGGGGTCGGCGACTTTCAGTGCGCCGGAGACCAGCCAGACGCCGGCAAGAGACAGCCGGGCGAGGAGGGAGACGATCTTGATCCACACCCGACCGAGCGTACAGAGGCCGCCGGTCAGACCGCTTCGACCGACACCTTGGGGGCCGCCCTGTTCGGCACCAGCAGCCAGCCCACGGCCGCGAGGAGCATGACCCCTCCGGTCACGCCGAACGCGACCGCGTACGACAGGTGCTGAGCGAGCAGACCCGCACCCACCGGGCCGAGCACTCCGCCGACGTCGGCGACCATCTGGAACGTGGCCAAAACCGGACCGCCGCGGGATTTCGCGCCGACGACGTCGGCGACCGCGGCCTGCTGCGCCGGGCTCATCACACCGGACCCGATGCCGGCGATACCCGACAGCACCAGGAACACCGGGAGGCTCTCGCTGAGACCCATCCCGATGGTGCTGGCGCCGCACACCAGCAGACCGAGGAGAACGAACAGCTTTCGTCCGTAGACGTCGGACAACCGTCCCGACACCATGAGGACGAGCGCGTTCCCGACGGCGAAGACGGTGAGGGCGATGCCGGCGAGGGACGCGTCGCGGTGCAACGCCTCGACGACGAACAGCGGGACCATCGCGACCCGCACCCCGAAGATCACACCGCCGAACGCGAAGTTCGACCCCAGCGCGGCCCGGTAGATCGGCTGGCCGAGGGCTTCCCGCAGCGTCATGGTGGCACCGGCGGCGGTGGCGTCCGGCGCGGTGAGGTGGGAACCGCGCAGGCTCACGAACACGACGGCGGCGGCGATGACGAGGGCGATCGCGTAGATGACGAACGGAACCCGTAGACCGAAGCCGACGAGCAGACCACCGACGAGCGGTCCGGAGATCGAGCCCATCAGAAAGCTCGTCGCGTACAGCCCGGACACGCGCCCACGACTGTCCACCGGCGCTATGCGGATGACGAGGCCCATCGCCGACACCGTGAACATCGTCGAGCCGATGCCCCCGAGTGCACGGAAGATCAGCAGCTGCCAGTAGTCCCCCGCGACCGCGCAGGCGGCGGTCGACGCGGCGACGATCAGGAGACCGGTGATATAGACCGGACGCTCTCCCAGTCGCTGCACGAGCCGTCCGCTGACCGGGGCGAAGACCAGGCGCATGAACGCGAACGAGGAGATCACGACGGTCGCGGCCGTGACGCTCACGTCGAAGCTGCGGGCGAACTGAGGGAGGGCGGGTGCGACGAGCCCGAACCCGAGTGCGATGACGAAGCTGGCCGAGACCAGCACCCAGATTTCGGAAGGGAGCCGCGGGCCCTGCCCGGCTGCGCGAGTGTTCATAGTTGAATCCGATGGTAGGTGCCGCGCCGTCGGCGACGGCACCTACCCCGCCCGAGCACCTACTTCAGGACGTCGGCCACCAGTTCCTTGGCCGCCGCCTGCACCTCCGCCAGATGGTCCGGGCCCTGGAAGGATTCGGCGTAGATCTTGTAGACGTCCTCGGTTCCCGACGGCCGCGCCGCGAACCACGACGAATCCGTGGTGACCTTCAACCCGCCGAGGGGCGCTCCGTTGCCCGGCGCACTGGTCAGCGTCGCGGTGATCGGCTCGCCCGCCAGTTCGGTGGCGGACACCTGTTCGGGTGACAGCTTCGCCAGCACCGCCTTCTGCTCCCGGCTGGCGGGGGCGTCGATGCGCGCATACGCCGGGCTGCCGAACTTCTCGGCCAGTTCGAGGTACCGGACCGACGGTGTCTTGCCGGTCACGGCCGTCATCTCCGAGGCGAGCAGGGCCAGGATGATCCCGTCCTTGTCGGTGGTCCACACCCCGCCGTCGTGGCGCAGGAACGAGGCCCCCGCGCTCTCCTCCCCGCCGAAACCGAGCGAGCCCTCGAGGAGTCCGGGGACGAACCACTTGAATCCCACCGGAACCTCGAGCAGTTCGCGGCCGAGGCTGTCGACGACGCGGTCGATCATCGACGAACTCACGAGCGTCTTGCCCACCTTCACCGTCGGCCCCCACCCCGTCCGGTGGGAGAACAGGTAGTCGATGGCCACCGCGAGGTAGTGGTTGGGATTCATCAGTCCCCCATCGGGAGTGACGACTCCGTGCCGGTCCGCGTCGGCGTCGTTTCCGGTGGAGATGTCGAACCGGTCGCGGGCTCCGATCAGCGAGGCCATGGCATCCGGTGACGAGCAGTCCATGCGGATCTTGCCGTCGGTGTCGAGGGTCATGAACCGCCACGTCGGATCGACCAGCGGATTGACGACCTCGAGATCGAGCCGGTGAGTGTCGGCGATGGCGCCCCAGTAGTCGACGCTGGCACCGCCCAGCGGATCGGCGCCGATCCGCACACCGGCGCTCCGGATCGCGTCGAAATCGAGAACGCTCGGCAGGTCGTCGATGTAGAAGCGGAGGAAGTCGTATCGCTCGGCCCGCCGGATCGCCCGGTCCGCGGAGATTCTCCGCACACCCGAGAGGTCCCGGCGGAGTAACTCGTTCGCGCGGTCGGCGATGATCGTCGTCGCGTCGGAGCCGGCAGGGCCGCCGTGCGGCGGATTGTATTTGAAG
This sequence comes from Rhodococcus sp. NPDC056960, assembly GCF_042674125.1. NCBI lineage: Bacteria > Bacillati > Actinomycetota > Actinomycetes > Mycobacteriales > Nocardiaceae > Rhodococcus > Rhodococcus sp. NPDC056960. The sequence goes on from NZ_JBHURF010000021.1 coordinate 73,003, forward strand.
CCGCCGTCGCGGGGTGGGTTGTGCGACGGGGTCACGACGATCCCGTCGGCCCGAGACTCCGGGCCGCTGCGGTTGTAGCGGAGAATCGCGTGGCTGACCGCGGGGGTCGGGGTGTACCGGTCGCGCGAATCGATCAGCACCGTCACGTCGTTCGCGGCCAGGACCTCCAGCGCCGACGTCCACGCCGGCTCCGACAGAGCGTGGGTGTCGCGTCCGAGGAACAGCGGGCCGTCGATGCCCTGCGACGCGCGGTATTCGACGATGGCCTGGGTGGTGGCCAGGATGTGAGCCTCGTTGAACGCCGTGTCCAGGCTCGAGCCTCGGTGCCCAGAAGTCCCGAACAGTACTTGCTGCAACGGATTATCGGGGTCGGGCACACCGCTGTAGTACGCGGTCACCAGGTGCGGGATGTCGACGAGATCTTCCGGCAGTGCCACCTGACCCGCCCTGTCGTGCGCCACGAGACCTCCTGAAGACGTCGGGATCGAACTCGACTACCCACCCATCCTGCACCCTCGCGCCGGACTCTGCCCTCAAGACGTCCATCGGAATCCGAGCCAGGCAACGGCCAAACCGATGGCCACGCTCGCGACCACGTACACCAGGGACGTGAGAGTGTGACGGATCCGCGCGAGGCCCACCGATTCGACCGCGAACGTCGAGTAGGTGGTCAGTCCGCCGCAGAATCCCGTGCCGAAGAGCGCGAAGGCCTGCTCGGACATCGATGCCCCCGACAAGAGTCCGAGGATCAGGCACCCGGAGACGTTCACGACGAAGGTGGCCACAGGAAAACTGCGGTACGAATCCACGTACCGGCCCGTGAGGTAGCGCGTCGTCGCACCGAGCGCACCACCGAGCGCCACGAGCAGAACCGTCATGCGGCGGCCCTCCGCGCGACCGCGCGCCGGTACACGTGACCGGCGAGCATGCCCAGCCGCGCGGCGAGCAGAGCGGGTACCAGGGTCGCCACCACGTAGAGCGCGGCGGTGGCCGCGTCCTCACGCGCGGCGTCCACGGCGAATGTCGAGAACGTGGTGAATCCGCCGAGCACGCCGACCCCGAGGAACAGCCGCCACAACCGGTCCGGGCCGAGGATCTCGGCCAGGCAGCCGAGCAGAAGCGACCCGACCACATTGATCACCAGGACGGTCCAGATGCCCGGCCACAGCTCGGACAGCAGGAATCTCGCGCACGCGCCGAGGGCACCACCCAGCGCGACCACGGCCACCGGTTTCGTCAGGGACACGGCTCACATCGTGTCACGGCGGCGGCTCGGGTCGTCCGAACTCGGCCGGGCACAAAAAAATCCGGGCCGGACACCTGATGGTGTCCGGCCCGGACTCGGTGGAGCTGCCGGGAATTGAACCCGGGTCCTCCGCAGCAGAGCTAGGGCTTCTCCGTGTGCAGTTTGCTATGTCTCTACTTGGATCTCCCAGTCTCACAAACAAGCCAGGATGACGATCCCAGTCGCTGTTGGTTGTCCCGTTCGACTCCGCGACCGAGTCGAACGGTAAAGCCCTCTAGCTGATGCCAGTACCCGGACCGAGGGCGAACCCGGACTGACAGACACGCAGTCGCTACTTAGGCAGCGAGTGCGTAGTCGCGCTGATTGGAATCGGCGCTTATATGTTTGCAGCGACGCTCACGGTGGTCTCTTGCCTGCACCGACACGCTTCCCCTACCTCAACGTACGCAGTCGAAACCGTTCAGCCCCGTACGTGCCCCACGAGTCTCGCGGGGCCACCCAGTGTAACGCGAACATCGTCCGGAATCATCCCGATATCGTCGGCACGTGTCGGTGGGCGTGTTTCAGCTGGCCACGGCGATCATCGCGACGGCCGCCAGCGCGAGCAGCATGCCCGCCTGCTGCATCCGGCTCACCCGTTCGCCGAGCATCACCATCGCCAGGAGCACCGTGGCCGCGGGGTACAGCGACCCGATCACGCTCACGAGCGACAGCAGCCCGCCCTGGAACGCGTACATCATGGCGGCATTGGCCAGAACGTCGAGAAAGCTCACGTACACCGCGAGCTTGAACGGTTCACCGTGCGGCAGCACGAAATGTCCGGCGGACAACGCGACCAGCCACACCACCGCGGTCGCCGAGGCCCGGGACACGGCGAGGGCCCACAGTCCGCCGTCGTCACCGATCTGGTGCAACGAGACGAAGGAGAGCGCGAACGCGACACCGGATCCGACGGTGAGCAGCGCCACGGTCCGGGTGAACCGCAGCACCCTCCCGCCGGCCACCTCACCCGCGGTCTCGTCGGGCGACTCCCGGCTCACGAGGACGACGGCCACCAGCGCCACCACGATCCCGACGAACGCGACCGGCCCGGGCCGCTCCCCGAACACGATCCCGACCAGTACCGGAATTCCCGCCACCAGCACGGCCGTCAGCGGCGACACCACCGACATCGGCCCCGACGCCAGCGCGAGATAGAACCACCACACCGCCACACCACCTGCCACGCCGGCCAGGGCTCCCCACACGACGGACGTGGTGGTGAGGGTGCCACCCGCGAACGGTGCGATCACCAGGACGATCAGCAGCGACAGCGGATACGACACGATCACGACCCGGAGGGCCGCAACCCGCCGGGAGGCGACGCCCCCGACGAAATCGCTCACGCCGTAACCGATCGCGGCCACGAGCGCGAGCAGGATGGAGGTCAGCGCATGCCCTTGACTCGGCGTCCGAGTTCGCGGGTCACCTCACGCTCGGCGGTGCGCCTGGCCAGATCCTGCCGCTTGTCGTAGTCCTGCTTACCCTTCGCGAGCGCGAGCTCGACCTTGACCTTGCCGTCGGAGAAATACATCGACAGGGGAACCAGGGTCTGATTGCCCTCGCGTGTCTTGCCGACGAGGTGCTCGATCTCCCGCTTGTGCAGCAGCAGCTTCCGGGTACGGCGCGGCGCGTGATTGGTCCACGTTCCCTGCGTGTACTCGGGGATGTGCAGTCCGCGCAGCCACACCTCGCCGTCGTCGACGGTGGCGAATGCGTCCACCAGCGATGCCTTGCCTTCGCGGAGACTCTTCACCTCGGTGCCGACGAGCGCGATGCCCGCCTCGTAGACATCGAGGATGCTGTAGTTGTGACGCGCCTTACGGTTGGTCGCAATGACCTTGCGGCCCTTTTCCTTCACGTTCCGGGCCTTTCAGTCCGCGATGTCCGAGATGAACAGTTCGTATCCTCCAGCATAGGAGAAGGAGCAAACCGAATTATTCGCGGACGTACAGGCGCAGGGTCACGTAGGCCGTGACCGCCGCCATTCCGACACCCACCAGCACCAGAACGGGTGAGACGAAGAGCACGTCGCTGTTGGAGATCCGGGCGACGATGTTGGCGTCGTAGACGTCCGACAGCACGTCGTCGATGAACATGTTCTTCGCGGTGAACAGTCCGACGATGGCGAGCACCGCACCCACGAGGGCGGCGACCACCGCCTCCAGCAGGAACGGCAACTGCGTGTACCAGCGGGTGGCACCGACCAACCTCATGATGCCCACTTCGGTGCGCCGGGTGAAGGCCGCGATCTGAACCATGTTCGCGATCAGGAGAATTGCGGCAACGGCCTGCACGATCGCGATCGCGAACGCCGCGTTGCGCACCCCGTTGAGCACACTGAAGAGCCGTTCCACCAGCTCACGCTGATTGAGGACACTCTCGACACCCGGGCGGGTACCGAAATTGTCGTTGATCACCCCGAAACGCTCCGGATCGCTGAGCTTCACCTTGAACGACGCCGGGAAACTGTCGGGGCTGACGAGTGCGGCCAGCTCCGGCTGATCCTTGAACACCCGCTCCGTTGCGTCCTTCACGGCGTCGTCCCGATTCAGGTACTCCACCGACACCACCGACGGTGTCTCCTCCAGTTCCTTGCGGAGCACACCGCAGATCTCCCCCTCGCAGCCCGGGTCGGACGTGGAGATGTCGTCGGTGAGGAAGATCTGCACCTCGACGCGGTCCAGGAAGATCTGCTGCGTCTTGCCGGCCATCTGCACCACCAGCAGCCCGCTGCCGAACAGGCCCAGGGAGATCGCGGTGGTGAGGATCATCGCGATGGTCATGGTGACGTTGCGACGGAGGCCCGTCAGGACCTCACTGAAAATGAAACTGGCACGCATCGGGGAATCGGAGTCCTTCGTAGACGACTGGGGGACAGTACTGAAGCCGGAAGTGCAGGGAGGCCGCTAACGCCCCACGCCGTACACACCCCGAGCCTCGTCGCGCACCACTCTGCCGAGGTCCAGTTCCACCACGCGGCGGCGCATCGAGTCGACGATGTGGTGGTCGTGGGTCGCCATCACCACCGTCGTCCCGGTGCGGTTGATCCGTTCGAGCAGCAGCATGATGTCCTGGCTCGTCTCCGGGTCGAGGTTGCCGGTGGGCTCGTCGCACAGCAACACGAGCGGCCGGTTCACGAACGCCCGCGCGATGGCGACACGCTGCTGTTCGCCACCCGACAGTTCGGTGGGGAGGCGATCCGCCTTGCCCGACAACCCGACCATCTCGAGCACCTCGGGGACGGTCCGGGAGATCATCGCGCGCGGCTTCCCGATCACCTCGAGTGCGAACGCGACGTTCTCGGACACGGTCTTCTTCTGCAGGAGCCGGAAGTCCTGGAAGACGACGCCCATGCTCTGCCGCAGCTTCGGAACCCGCCAGGCGGACAGCTTGTTGACGTGGAAATCCCCGATGTGAATGTCACCGGACGTCGGCGACTCCTCCTTGAGCAGCAGTCGCATGAAGGTCGACTTTCCCGAGCCCGAAGGGCCGATGAGGAAGACGAACTCGCCCTTGTCCACGTCGACGCTCACCTTGTCCAAGGCGGGCCTCGTGGAGGTCTTGTACGACTTCGACACATTCTCGACGCTGATCACGAGGAGCCAGTCTAGACGTTATCGAACAGTGACCAAATGGAGCGACGCGCGGCGTCATCCCCCACGCGGCGGTGTCACCGACGTCGTCGGGACGGACGACGTGATCGGCGGAGTGCCCGTCGCCGCAGGTGGGAACGGGTTCGGGATCCCGAACGGCAGCGTCGGTGTGGTCGTCGGCATCCGGCTGGTCGCGGTGGGCGCCGTCTGTTCCGGCGTCGGCTCGGGTGTCGTCTCGGTCGTTGTGAGCGTCTCCGACGGCAGCTCGGTGGTGTACTCCGTCGTCGACGGCGGGTAAGTGGTCTCCGGAGCAGGCGCCTCCCGGGTGGGAACGACAGCCGGAGCGACCGGCCCCTGAACCACCTCTTCGGCGGGGTTGAGATACGTGTACAGCGTGTACAGCAGCACCCACAGGATGCACAGCACCAACGTCGACATCCGCACCCGGCCGCCGAAGATCTTGGCGGGAACGACGGACGAATGCAGGAGCCGGTCGAGGCCGCGCCGGGGTTCGCCGGTCATCCCTCGCCCTCCGCTGCCCGCACCGTCTGGAGGTCCGGCTCGACGGTGATTCCCTGCCGCCTCATCGCGGTGGCGATGCGCACCCGGAGGGCGCGTCCGACCTGGAACTGCTTACCCGGCAGGGTCCGCGCCACGACGCGAACGCTGACCTCGTCGACAGTCAGACTCTCCACTCCCATCACCGTCGGCTCGTCGAGCAGTAGTTTCTTCAGTCCGCGATCCGCGAAGGCCTCGACACCTACCTGGTGGAGCACCTCGTTGACCCGGTTGATGTCGGACGACGCGGGAACGGGGACGTCGATCACGGCTCGCGCCCAGTCCTTGGACAGGTTCACGGCCTTGACGATCTGCCCGTTGGGAACGGTGATGACCTCACCGTCCGAATTCCGCATCCGCGTGACCCGGAGCGTGACGTCCTCGATCACACCCTCGGCGTCCTCCGACGACCCCGTGACCGCCAACTGCACCGTGTCGCCGAACCCGTACTGACGCTCGGTGATGATGAAGAACCCGGCCAGGATGTCCTGGACGACGCGCTGCGCACCGAAGCCGAGAGCCGCACCGAGCACGGTCGCCGGGGCGACGAGGCTGCCGATCGGCAGATTCAGCTGGTCGAGCACCTTCATCGTCGCGATGACGTAGATGATCGTGATGATCACCCAGGTGATGACCTGCGCCACCGAGTGCCGGTGCTTGGTGGCCTCGGACCGGACGAGGGCGTCGCCCTGCTTGTAGTTGTTGTCGATCCGGTCGGTGATCTTACTGCCGCCCCAGTTGACGAGTCTTGCCATCAGCACGGCCCCGAGCACGGTGAGCGAGACCGCCAGCCCCGTCGACGAGAGCCAGTCGAGCAAGTTCCGGGTGGGCGCGAACATGGCTGCCGTCGTCTCCATCGGTGTCAGGACGCCTGATTCTCGCGCATCCGCCACCGGATGCCGGACTCGAGGAAGCCGTCGATGTCGCCGTCGAGAACGGCGGACGGGTTGTTGACCTCGTACTCGGTACGCAGATCCTTGACCATCTGGTACGGGTGCAACACGTACGACCGCATCTGGTTGCCCCAGGAACTGCCGCCGTCGCCCTTGAGCGCATCCATCTCGGCGCGCTCCTCCTTGCGCTTGACCTCGAGCAGCTTGGCCTGCAGGACGCGCATCGCCGACACCTTGTTCTGCAGCTGCGACTTCTCGTTCTGGCAGGTCACGACGATTCCGGTCGGGATGTGTGTCAACCGGACCGCGGAGTCGGTGGTGTTGACGGACTGTCCACCGGGACCCGAGGAGCGGTACACGTCGACGCGGACGTCGTTCTCGTTGACGTCGATGTGGTCGGTGGTCTCGACGACGGGCAGCACCTCGACCTCGGCGAACGAGGTCTGGCGGCGGCCCTGGTTGTCGAAGGGGCTGATCCGGACCAGCCGGTGGGTGCCCATCTCGACGGACAGGGTTCCGTAGCTGTACGGCGCCTTGACCGCGAACGTCGCGCTCTTGATGCCGGCTTCTTCCGCATAGGACGTGTCGTACACCTCGACGCCGTAGCCGTGCTTCTCCGCCCAGCGGATGTACATCCGCATCAGCATCTCCGCCCAGTCGGCGGCGTCGACGCCGCCGGCGCCGGAGCGGATGTTGACCAGCGCGTCACGTTCGTCGTATTCGCCGGAGAGCATCGTCTTGACTTCCATCGCGGCGATGTCTTCGCGCAGGCTGTACCGCTCGGCGTCGGCGTCGGCTATCGCGTCGGCGCCCTCGTCCTCCGCGAGTTCGTACAGCACCGGCATGTCGTCGAGCCGGGAGCGCAGTTCCTCGACGCGGCGCAGTTCGGCCTGGGAGTGCGACAGCTGGCTGGTGACCTGCTGCGCGTGCTCCTGGTCGTTCCACAGCTCGGGATCGGCGGCCTGATGTTCGAGCTCGTCGATGCGGCGGCGCAACTCCTCCACGTCCAGCACCGATTCGACGGTACGGAGGGTGGTGTCGAGCTCGCTGAGGTCTGCGGATACGTCGGGATGCACGGTTCCCAAGGTTACCGGGTGCGGGCCCGGGCCCTGTCACCCCTTCGTTCCAGCGGAAGTCACCCCTTCCGATCGCGTCGCGTGGAAGCATTGCGGGCACCGGGTCCACCTTGTTCCATGCACGGGTACGCACATGCTTGTGCCGCCATCCTTGGACGGAGTCGACGATGACCGTGACCGACCAGTACCTGAAGAACAACGAGGCCTACGCGGCCGGATTCACCGGGCCGCTCCCCCTCCCGCCCAGCAAACACGTCGCGGTCCTCGCCTGCATGGACGCGCGGCTGGACGTCTACCGGGTCCTCGGCATCGGCGAGGGCGAGTCGCACGTCATCCGCAACGCCGGCGGTGTCGTGACGGACGACGAGATCCGATCCCTCGCGATCAGCCAGCGGCTGCTCGGCACCACCGAGATCATCCTGATCCACCACACGGACTGCGGGATGCTCACGTTCACCGACGACGACTTCAAGAAGTCCATCCAGGAAGAGGTCGGGATCAAGCCGGCCTGGTCAGCGGAGGCGTTTCCCGACCTCGACGAGGACGTCCGGCAGTCGCTGCGCCGGATCGAAGCCAGCCCGTTCATCACGGCGACCACGTCGCTGCGCGGGTTCGTCTTCGACGTCGCCACCGGCAAGCTCGCCGAAGTGAAGATCGACTGACTTCCCGCCGGCCCGGTACGAGTAATCTGTGCGACCGTGACCGACCTCCGCGCCGACCTGCAGCTCGCCCTCCGAATCGCCGACGAGGCGGACGCGATCACCAGGGCCCGGTTCGGGGCGCTCGACCTGACGGTCGACGACAAGCCCGACCTGACGCCGGTCACGGACGCCGATCTGGCCGTGGAACGGGCGGTCCGGGCGAGGCTGGAAGTCGAGCGACCCGCGGATGCCGTGCTGGGTGAGGAGTTCGGCGGCGACGCGCAGTTCGCGGGACGGCAGTGGGTGGTCGATCCGATCGACGGCACCAAGAACTTCGTCCGGGGCGTCCCCATCTGGGCCACGCTGATCGCGCTGCTCGAGGATGGGGTTCCCGTCGTCGGGGTCGTGAGTGCCCCGGCGCTGGCGCGCCGCTGGTGGGCTTCGGCGGGCGCCGGTGCCTGGTCGGCGTTCGACGGGTCCGAGCCGGCGCGCCTCTCCGTTTCGGCCGTCGACCGACTCGGTTCGGCCAGTCTCACCTTCTCGAGCCTGTCGGGCTGGAAGGAACTCGGCATCCGCGAACAGTTCCTCACCCTGACGGACGACGTGTGGCGGGTCCGGGGCTTCGGTGACTTCTTCTCCTACTGCCTGCTCGCGGAGGGTGCTGTCGACATCGCCGCCGAGCCCGAGGTGTCGCTGTGGGATCTCGCGCCCCTCGACGTGCTGGTCCGCGAGGCCGGCGGCCGCTTCACCAACCTCGCCGGCAACGACGGCCCGCACGGCGGCAGCGCGCTGGCCACCAACACGCTGCTGCACGACGAGGCGCTGTCCCGCCTGCGCTCGAATCGACCCGGTGCGTAATTCACACAGCACTGTCCGAAGCATCTGACAACACCCCGACGGCGTAGTCCGGTTCCGGGGTCCTCGGGCTCGCGATCCGGCGCGCCCTCCTGAGCGACCCGCCTCTGCGCCGTTCGTTCCGTGCGCGCCTGCGCCCCCGGCGGATGGGACTTCCCCTATCCATGCCTGCCTCCTTCTCGTCGCCGACGGCGCGAGATCCACCCCATCGCGACCGACGGCGGTCTCTTCGCGGACCGTGGTCGTGGCAACTCGAACTTACTCGATAGTAGACACTCACCTTACCGCTGAGTAAGATAGGAGAGGTCCACGCCCGAACACCGAGAAACAGCTGGTGATCATGAGCAAGCAAGACACAGTTGCCCCCCACGACCGTGCGAAGCGGAAGCCCCGCGACACGTCCGCCGTCGGCCTGAATCCGGTCAAGCGCGACGCCATGGGTGCCGCGATGCGTGTGCTGACCAAGATCACCGGTTCCGACCTGGCCGAGAAGTACAACCTGCGCCAGACGATCGACCGGGTGACCTATGAAGGAACCAAGACCGGATTCAAGACCCTCGGCGCCGCGACCCGCGGTTTCCAGAAGGTGTCCGGCGGCGGCGCGCCGAAACGCCTCCCCGACAATCCGACCGCCAAGGCCGGCTACTTCGACCTCACCCCGAGCGACGAGCAGCAGATGATCGTCGAGACCGTGCGGGAGTTCGCGGCCGAGATCCTGCGGCCCGCGGGCCACGACGCGGATGCTGCCGCTGCCGCCCCGGCGGATCTCGTGAAACGCGCCGCCGAACTCGGCATCACCCTGATCAATGTCCCGGAGGAACTCGACGGGGCCGCCAGCGAGCGCGGCGCCGTCACCAACTCCCTCGTCGCCGAGGCCCTCGCGCACGGCGACATGGGACTCGCGCTGCCGATCCTCGCGCCGAGCGGCGTCGCCGTCGCCCTCACCCAGTGGGGCACCGACGCCCAGCAGAAGACCTACCTCCCCGCGTTCACCGGCGAACAGGTTCCGAACGCGGCGGTCGTCGTCAACGAGCCCCGCGCACTGTTCGACCCGTTCGTGTTGCAGACCAAGGCGGTTCGCTCCCCCAGCGGCTACAAGCTCAACGGCGTCAAGAGCCTCGTGCCTGCCGCCGCGTCGTCCGAGCTGTTCATCGTGGCCGCCGAACTCGACGGCAAGCCGTCCTTCTTCATCGTCGAGGCCGACACCAAGGGACTCGTCGTCGAGGCCGACCCGAGTATGGGTCTGCGCGCCGCGGGCCTCGGCCGGCTCGACCTCACCGACGTCGCGGTGCCCGAGTCGGGTCTGCTCGGCGATGCCGACGCCGACGTGCGGGTGGCCGAATACGCCGACGCGATCCGGCTGGCCCGCCTCGGCTGGGCGTCACTCGCGGTCGGCACCGGGCAGGCAGTACTCGACTACGTGATCCCGTACGTCAACGAGCGGGTCGCTTTCGGCGAGCCGATCAGCAACCGTCAGGCAGTTGCCTTCATGGTCGCGAACATCGGGATCGAACTCGACGGCCTGCGTCTGGTGACGTTGCGCGGCGCCTCCCGCGCCGAACAGGGGCTCTCCTTCGCACGCGAATCGGCGCTCGCCCGAAAGCTGGCGTCCGAGAAGGGCATGCAGATCGGCCTCGACGGCGTCCAGCTGCTCGGCGGCCACGGTTACACCAAGGAACATCCCGTGGAGCGCTGGTACCGCGATCTGCGCGCCATCGGCGTCGCCGAGGGCATCGTCCTGATCTGAGCGGCCGGATTCGAACTAAGGAAACTGTCATGATCAACCTCGAACTTCCCAAGAAGCTCAAAGCCTCCGCGAACCAGGCTCACCAGGTCGCGGCAGAAATTTTCCGGCCGATCTCCCGCAAGTACGATCTCGCCGAGCACGCCTACCCCAAGGAACTCGACACCATGGCCGCCATGGTGGAGGGGCTCAACGACTCCGGTAAGGGCGCGGCGGGCGCGGCACTCGGACGCGGCGACGAGCCGAAGGTCATCGGAAACGTCAACGGCGGCAACATGTCCTCGCTGATGAACGTCATCGAAACCTGCTGGGGCGACGTGGGCCTCACCCTGGCGATCCCCTACCAGGGCCTCGGCAACTCGGCCATCGCCGCGGTCGCGACCGACGAGCAGCTCGAACGCTTCGGCAAGGTGTGGGCGTCGATGGCCATCACCGAACCCGGCTTCGGTTCCGACTCCGCCGCCGTCACGACGACCGCGGTCCTCGACGGTGACGAGTACGTGCTCAACGGCGAGAAGATCTTCGTCACTGCCGGCGAGCGTTCCACCCACATCGTCGTGTGGGCCACCGTCGACAAGACGAAGGGCCGCGCCGCGATCAAGTCGTTCGTCGTCCCGCGGGACGCCCCGGGCCTGAGCGTCGCCCGCCTCGAGCACAAGCTGGGCGTCAAGGCGTCCGACACCGCGGTTCTGCTGTTCCAGGATTGCCGGATCCCCAAGGACAATCTGCTCGGCACGCCGGAAGTCAACGTGGAGAAGGGCTTTGCCGGCGTCATGCAGACGTTCGACAACACCCGTCCGATCGTCGCCGGCATGGCGGTCGGCCTCGGCCGCGCCGCGCTCGAGGAACTGCGCAGCATCCTCTCCGACGCCGGTGTCGAGATCTCCTACGACACTCCCGCGTACAACCAGCACGCCGCGGCCGCCGAGTTCCTGCAGCTGGAGGCCGACTGGGAGGCGGCCTACCTTCTCGCGCTGCGCGCGACGTGGATGGCGGACAACAAGAAGCCGAATTCGCTCGAAGCGTCCATGTCGAAGGCGAAGGCAGGCCGGACCGGCACCGCCATCTCCCTCAAGGCCGTCGAACTCGCCGGCACGTTGGGGTACTCGGAGCGCCCGCTGCTGGAGAAGTGGGCACGCGACTCGAAGATCCTCGACATCTTCGAGGGCACGCAGCAGATCCAGCAGCTGATCGTCGCGCGCCGTCTGCTCGGAAAGTCGTCGGCAGAGCTGAAGTAACAGCTCGCGGGGATTTTCGACGAGGGGTGTAGCCCCCGCCGCGCTCACCCGTGGCGGGGGCTTCTTCGTGCGCGAAGCGCGGTAGACACCTGCCACGCTCCGTCGGTCGGACTGTCGGGGCAACGGGGGCGGCCGAGCCCTTCCCTTCCTCTACGCTGAACGGGACATCCGTCACTGCAGCCGGAAGGGTTCTCCATGCCAGCTCAGCACATCCTCACCAAGATCACGGACACCGTGGGAGCTGTGCGGGTGATGAACCGCGCGGGCCTCGTTCCTTTTCCCCGTGTGGACCAGGGAATCCGATCCATCCTGGCAGTTCGGAAGTACGGTCCGTTCGCAGGCCCCGTCCACGCGAATGCCGAGGCGGGGCTCGATGCGGTGGCCCTGATCGATGAGCGCGGTTCGCTCACGTACGCCGACATCGAAGAGCAGTCCAACGCCCTGGTGCGGGCGTGGCAGGCCGACGGCATCACTCCCGGCTCCGTCATGGGATGCATGTGCCGCAACCACCGCGGTCTGGTGCTCACCATGCTCGCCGCCGCCAAGAACGGCACCAAGCTGGTGCTCATGAACACCGGCTTCGCCCGGCCCCAACTCGTCGACGTCGCGGCGCGCGAGCAGGTGCAGGCCTTCGTGTACGACGACGAATTCTCCGCCGTCGCCGAGGCCCTCCCGGACGAGGTGCTCGTCTATCGGTCATGGGCCGAGGAGGATTCGACGTCGCAGGTCCGCTCGCTGGACGACGTGATGCAGGGCCGAGACCGCAGTTCACTGCCCGCTCCGTCCACCCTGGGCGGGTTCGTCCTCCTCACCAGCGGCACGACGGGCACACCGAAAGGTGCTCCCCGCGGACACACGTCGCCGCTCGCGTCGGCGCAGTTCCTCGACCGGGTGCCGCTCCGACGCGGACAGACGATGATGATGGCGGCCCCCGCGTTCCACGGGACGGGGGTGTCGCAGTTCGCACTCGCCCTGGCACTGGGCCAGACGGTGGTGATGCATCGCAAGTTCGATCCGGAGAACACAATTCGTCTGGTCGAGAAGCATCGCTGCGACACTCTGGTCGTCGTCCCCACGATGCTGCAACGCATCATCGATCTCGGACCGGAGACCCTGGCCGGGTACGACACGTCGAGCTTGAAGATCATCTTCGCCGCCGGGTCGGCGCTCTCCCCGGACCTTTGCAAACGCACCACCGCCGCGTTCGGCGAGGTGCTCCACAACCTGTACGGCTCCACGGAAGTGGCTGTCGCCACGGTCGCGACACCGGCCGACCTCGCGCTGGCACCGGGCACCGCGGGGCGGGCCCCCGTCACGTGCCACGTGGAGCTCTACGACGAGTCGGGTCGACGGATCACCGAACCCGAGACGGTTGGGCGCATCTTCGTGTCGAGCGGTCTCAGTTTCTCCGGGTACACCGACGGCCGCGACAAGGAGCGCATCGACGGCCTGCTGTCCACCGGCGACGTCGGACACTTCGACCGCAACGGCCTGCTGTTCGTGGACGGCCGAGACGACGACATGATCGTTTCCGGTGGCGAGAACGTCTACCCTCTCGAGGTCGAGAACCTGCTCGCCGACCGTGACGACGTCATCGAGGCTGCCGTCATCGGCGTCGAGGACTCCGAATTCGGCCATCGCCTCAGAGCTTTCGTCGTACCCGGGCCGGGAGCCACCAAGGATGCCGAGGAGATGAAGGCGCACGTGAAGGCAAACCTGGCGCGGTACAAGGTGCCCCGCGAGATCATCTTCATCGAGGAACTCCCCCGCAACGCCACCGGCAAGTTGCTCCGTCGCGTCCTGATCGAGATGGACGTCACGGAGAGCTGACCGCCACCGACGACAGACAAAAAAGAACCGGTGTCCTGGATTCCAGGACACCGGTTCTTTCGTGGTAGCGGGGACAGGATTTGAACCTGCGACCTCTGGGTTATGAGCCCAGCGAGCTACCGAGCTGCTCCACCCCGCGTTGCATGAACGAAGTTACACGAGCGAACGAACGGATTGCAAATCGCCCGGAAAGCGTCCGTTCAGCAATCTTTCAGCACCACTCGAGTCACATCCGTTACCTAAAAGTTATGACGCTCGTCACAATTGAGGCGAGATCTGTAACGTTTTCGAAACCTGAGTTTTGATGGTCCACCTGCGGAAACGACGTCCGTTCATCCCAGTATTTGGACGGACGTCACAGAAAATCGGCCCGTGACCATTCCGTGATCGCCGCGTACGTTCGTTGCCAGCCCGAAACCACCGGGCAACGCCGACCCGCCGCAGCTCGACCTGCCCCAGCGGGATCCGGAATCCCGACACCTCGAGGGGCAGGACGAGGACAGATCGACCAGCGGGTCGGCACACCAGCCGTCACCCCCACGACCACCTCGTCGGCAGGCGCGGAGAGGAATCAACCACATGATCAATTCCAGCATCGTCAAGCGGACCATGGGCGCAGTCGCACTCACCGGAGCAGTCATCGGAGTGCCGCTCGGCCTCAGCACTGGGACTGCCTCGGCCGCTTCCGGAGACTGGGACGCCGTCGCAGCGTGTGAGAGCAGCGGCAACTGGGGCGCCGACACCGGAAACGGCTTCTCGGGCGGTCTGCAGTTCACCGACAGCACCTGGGCAGCGAACGGCGGATCCGGCTCGCCGGCCAACGCCTCGCGCGAGGAGCAGATCCGCGTCGCGGAGAACGTCCTGGCGACCCAGGGACCCGGTGCCTGGCCGGTCTGCGGACAGTACCTCTGATCCGCACCACACTCTTGCTCGAAGTGCCCTGCGCGCAGCACGTCTGCGCGCAGGGCGCTTCTGCATTGTGGGTCGGTCCTACACCATCACGAGCCGCATTCCGGTCATCTTTTGCGTGAGCCGCTGCACAAATTCATGGTGATCTACACCACATAACGACGGGGTAACGAATGCACTCCGAAACGATATCGAGACGGTTTGACCTGCGGAAACAATGGAATTTCGGCCTCGACACCGGACAGTTGTCCACGAATTTCGCCAGGTGAACTGCGGGCGAAGCTCCCGTACGGTCGCTCTCGGCCCGAAACAACCGGGCGAAAGCCGGCCCGCCGCTGCTAGCTCTGCCCCGCGGGTTCGGAATCCCCGAAACCTTCGAGGGGCAGGGACGCGGCACAGAATCGCAGCCCGGATCGACGACGCGAACGTCGTCGCCCGCAGGCCGGCCACGCCAGCAAGCGCGGAGAGGATTGACCCCGCATGACCAATCACAGCATCAGCAAGCGTGCCCTCGGCTGGATCGCCGTCACCGGCGCCGTCGTCGCCGTCCCGCTCGGCCTGAGCACCGGCACCGCCTCCGCCGCCTCCCACAACTGGGACGGCGTCGCGCAGTGCGAAAGCGGCGGCAACTGGGGAATCAACACCGGAAACGGCTACTACGGCGGCCTGCAGTTCTCACAGAGCACCTGGGAGGCCAACGGCGGCAGCGGGTCGGCATCGAGCGCCAGCAAGGCCGAGCAGGTCCGCGTCGCCGAGAACGTGCTCGCAACCCAGGGTCAGGGTGCCTGGCCGGTGTGCGGTCAGTACCTGACCACCGGCGGCAGCGGGGTCACCGAGGCTCCCGCGCCCGCACCGGAGCCCGCCCCGGCCCCGGCTCCGGCCCCCGCGGCTCCGGCCCAGGTCCAGGTTCCCGCCCCCGCCCAGCCCGGCGCGCAGCAGGCACTCGACGCCGCTCGTCAGATCGCCGAGCAGAACGGCCTCGGGCAGCAGTTCCAGCAGCTGGTGGACACCAACCCGCAGTTGGTCGACGCACTGCGCTGATCTTCGCGTGAGATTACGACGAGGCCCTGTCATCCGGAACGGATGACAGGGCCTCGTTCGCTCTGTGGGTGAGCCCCTACTTGGGGAGCGCCTCGTATGCGGCGACCGCCTTCTGGACTCGGGCGAGGGCCGCGCCGTACGCCGCGAAGTCACCACTGCGCTGCGCCGCAGACAATGCGGTGAGCGACGCATCCAGTTCGGCGACCGCAGCCGAGACGTCCGTGCCGGACGGCGGTGTCGCCGGGGCCGTCGGCGCGGGTGCCGCGCCCTGGTCCGTGGGCGGCGTCGTGCTCGTCTCCGGAGGTGTCCCCTCCGCCGCGCTGGGCGCCGTCGCCACCGACCCCGTCCCGGCACCGAACACCTGATCGAGCGCTTGCGCCAGCGTCGGGGCGTACCCGACTCGCACACTGTTACTCGGCGGCGGCTCACGGTAGCTGACGAGCACCCGCGACAGCTGCGGGAACGTCGACGTGTTCGGGCCCGTCGAACTTCGCTCCGTATACATCGGCTCGACGTACAGGATGCCGCCGTCCGCGATCGGCAACGTCAGCAGGTTGCCGTACTGGATCTTGTTCGATCGCTCGAGCAGTGTTCTCTCCGATGCCACGCGTGGATCGGAGATCATCGAGTTCTGCGTCTGCTGCGGACCCTGGGTCTGCGTGTCCGTCGGCAACTGGAGTACGGTGAACTTGCCGTAATTCTCCGGATCGGATTTCACCGACAGATATGCGGACAGGAACTCGCGACTGTAACCCACCATCGCGCTGGTCAGATTGAACGACGGTTTCCCGGTCTCGGGATCACCGACCAGCACGTAGTACGGCGGCTGGTTCGCGCTCGTGTCGATCGTGGGATCGCTCGGCACCGACCAGAACGCGTTGTTGGTGAAGAACTCCTTCGGATCGTCCACGTGATACTTGGCGAGCATCTCCCGCTGCACCTTGAACAGGTCCTCGGGATAGCGGAAGTGCGCGCGCAGTTCGTCGGGGATCGAATCCGCCGGTTGCACCGCACCCGGGAACACACCCATCCACGCGTCGAGCACGGGATCGTTCTGGTCCACCTGGTACAGCTTCACCGTGCCGTCGTACGCGTCGACGGTGGCCTTCACCGAGTTACGAATGTAGGACACCTCCTTACGGGGCAGCAACCGGCCGGTGTTCTGGTCGATGCTGTCCTCGACGAGTCCGTCGAGCGAACTGCGCTGCGCGTACGGGTAATCCTGCAGTGTGGTGTAGGCGTCGACGATCCACACGACCTTGCCGTCGACGACGGCCGGGTACGAGTCGCCGTCCGCGGTCAGCCACGGGGCGACGTGGGTGACCCGGTCCCGCGGATCGCGGTTGTAGATGATCTTGGAATCCGACCCGATCGCACCCGAGAACAGGATGTTGCGCTCGGTGTACTTGGCGGCGAAGGCCAGCCGGTTGAACCAGTTGCCGATCGGCACGCCGCCCGAACCGGTGTAGGTGTAGCGGGAGGTGTCGGTGTCGTACTCCCGCGGGTCCGAACCCTGGGAGCCGCCCACGATCGCGTAGTCGGCATCGGTGTCGGCGATGACCTCGCCGTAGTAGATGCGCGGCTGCTCGACCGGAATGACCTGGTTCCCCGCCTCCTGCGAGGCGATGTCACTGACCATATAGACGGGGTAACCGCTGTTGCTGTTCGCGGCCTCCTCCGCCGATTCGCCGGCAGCGGCGTTGACGCGGTTCGCGGGAGCCGCGACCAGTCCGTTGCCGTGCGTGTAGACGGTGTGCTTGTTGATCCAGTCCGTCTGGTTACCGGTCAGGCTCTTCGACGACAACTCGCGGGCCGCGACGATGTAATCCCGCATCTCCCCGTCGATGTCGTACCGGTCGATGTCGAGCGTCGGCGGGAATCCGTAGAAGTTCTTCAGCTGCTGCTGCTGGGTGAACGTCCGCGACAGGATGTTCGGATCCAGCAGGCGGGTGTTCGCGATGGTCGTGACGTCGGCCGGCACCTCGCGCGGCGGCTTCGTTCCGTACCCCTGGTAGTCCTGGTACTCGACCTTGTCGTCTGTGATGCCGTACGCCTGCCGGGTGGCGGCGATGTTCCGCTCGATGTACGCGCTCTCCTTGTCGGCGGCGTTCGGACGCACCGAGAACTGCTCGACCACGAGCGGCCACACCGCGCCGACCAGGATCGACGACAGCACGAGAAGTGCTGTCGCCATTGCGGGAATCCGCAGATCACGAAGAAAGATCGCCGCGAAGAACGCACCCGCGCAGATGACCGCGATCGCCAGCAGGATCAGCTTGGCCTGCAGCACCGCATTCATGTCCGTGTAGCTACCGCCGGTGAACGTGGGTTCCTTACGGCTGCTCGACAACAGCGAATAGCGATCGAACCAGTACGCGACGGCCTTGAGAAGAATGAACGTTCCCGCGAGCACGGCCAACTGGACCCGCGCCGCATTGGTGAGGGCGCCGCCGCGGCCCGCCAGCTTCAACCCACCGAATATGTAGTGCGTCACCAGGCTCGCAAAGAACGCCAACAGCACCGCGACGAACAACCAGTTGAGAACGAACCGGTAGAACGGCAGATCGAACGTGTAGAAGCCGACGTCGAGGCCGAATTCCGGATCGGCGACCCCGAACGCGCCCCCGTTGATGAACAGCTGCACCGTCACCCAGCTGGACTGCGCGATCAGACCGGCGAGCAGTCCCACCGCGATCGGAATGGCCGAGCCGAACAGTCGCAGCCGTGTCATCACCGTGGTGCGGTACCGCGCGACCGGATCGTTGGGGCCCGACACCGGAACGAACACCGGCCGCGACCGATACGCGAGCAGCAATGCCAGCCAGACGATTCCGCCGACCACCACCCCGACCACGAGGAAGAGCAGCAGACGGGTGACGAGGACCGTGGTGAACACCCCACGGAATCCGACCTCACCGAACCACAACCAGTCCGTGTAGGTACTGATCAGCCGCGGACCCACCAGCAGCAGGGCCGCGACGACAAGCGCCAGCACCAGCAGCACACGACTGCGTTTGGACAACGACGGTAAACCTGCGGGGGGCCGCATGCCCACGTGCCACACTCCAAGAACTCGGCGACGCTGTCGCGCCGCGATCAACTGCACTGCTCGGCCGTCCACACCCGAACAGCAAGGGCGTGACCGTTTCGTCCCACTCTACGTAACAACCGGGAGATGCGGCCGTCGGTCCTGTTCCGGGGGTGGGAAGATGGGTCTCGTGAGTGAAGAGTATGTGAACCGGGAGCCCGACGCCCTCGCCCGCTGTGTGCGCGAAGTAATCGAATTCGTCGACGCCGGAGGGTGGGATCAGCCGCCCCAGATGTTCGCACTCGTCCCGACCGAACTCCTCGCGGCCGCCGAACCGAGCCTGCTCGACCAACTCGCCGACGGCGCGGAACTGACCCCGGTGGAACAGGATCCGTTCCCCGACGACATCGACGGCGGGTCACGCGCGCTCGACGAGTTCCTCGCCACCACCAGTTGGCCCGAGTCCGTGGTGGGGTGTGCTCTCGTTCAGGAGATCGTCGTCCTGCCGCCCGGGGCGGAGTCCGACCTCGACGACGCACTCGTCCCGCTGCTGTCCGACCGCGACGCCGCCGACGAGGCGGCGCGGGCCACGGCCGAGTCGCATCCCGACCGCCGGTCCGCCCGGCTGATCGCCGCCGTGCTGCGCGACGGGCCGTCGCTGTGCCTGATGCAGTTGCGCCCCGACGAGGACGCCGACCCGTACGCCGGGATCGAACTGCTCACCTCCGAGGATCTCGCGCCGAATCTCGTGAGCGCGTTGTACGCCACCCTCGACGCGACCGAAGAAGACTAGGCAGGAAAGGCGTCCGGGCGCTCAGCAGCCGGGCGCGTCGCCACCGGCGTCGATGGTCTCCAGCGCGTCGACGGCTCCGGCGAGCGTCTCGACCTTCACCAGCCGAAGCCCGTCGGGTGCGCCCTGGCGGGCCTCGTCGCAGTTCTTCGCAGGCACGAGGAACGTCTCGGCGCCGGCCTCGTCCGCGGCGATCAACTTGTACTTGATGCCACCGATGGGTCCGACGTCGCCGTCGGAATCGATCGTGCCGGTGCCGGCGACGAATTTGCCGCCGTTGAGTTCGCCCGGGCTCAGCTTGTCGATGACGGCGAGCGTGAACATCAGTCCCGCCGACGGTCCGCCCACGTCGGCCAGGTTGAAATCGATGGTGAACGGAACGTCGGGGACCTCTTCGGGCGTGATTCCCAGATAGCCCTTCGACTCGTCGCCCGGACGCGCCCCGACGGTCACCCGGACCGTCGTCTCCGCGCCGTCCCGGCGGACCACGATCGGCACCTCCGTGTTCGGCGCCACCGCGGCCACCGCCTCCTGCACGTCGCCGACCGTCGAGACCGCCGTTCCGTCGACGCTCACCAAGCCGTCGCCCTCACGCAGGATTCCCGCGGACGGGCCGTCCTCCCCGACCTTGGCGACCCGCAGGTCGACGGGCTTGCCGAGGAAGTGGAGCGCGGCGAGTTCGGCACTGTCCTCGGACTGCTGGAAGTCGGCGTCGTTCTCCTGCTTGACCTCGTCCTTCGACTTGTCCGGCGGGTACACCTCCTCGCGGGGGACGATGCCCTGGCGTCCGCTGGCCCACAATCCGAACGCTTCGAACACGTTGAGGTCGTCGCGCACGGCGACCGTCGTCATGTTGAGGTGCCCGGTGGTCTCGTCCACCTCCGTCCCCTGGATCGCGACGACCTGCTCACCGCCCACTTCACCGAGGGTGTTGAACGTGGGGCCCGGGCCGAGAGCCACGAACGGCACCTTGATCACCGTGCCGAGAATTCCGAGTACCACGATCGGGGCCAGCGCGGCCAGAAGCGTCACGATCCGTCGATTCACCTGGACCAGCGTAGAGCGCGAACCGGCCGGCGCCGCCGTCGGCCGTCCGCGTGTTCGCCGTCAGCGTGACGTGGTGGGCACCTACGCGACCATGCGCCTTGTACCGTTGAGTCATGAGCAATCTGCCGTTCGGCTTCTCCAACTCCGACGACGATCCCGATCGTGACAAGAACACGGGGGATCAGAACGGACCCGACCGCGACAAGAACGCGGGTGGTTCCGGCGACTTCGGTTTCGGGGCGGGTGGTTTCCCGGCCGGGGGGTTCGACCCGGCCGCGCTCGGTCAGATGCTGACCCAGTTCGGTCAGATGCTGAGCGGGATGGGCACGTCGATGGGGTCGGGTGAACAGACCGGGCCCGTCAACTACGAGATCGCGAAGAAGCTGGCCCGCCAGCAGATGGGGTCCGTCGCTCCCATCACCCAGGGAAATTCCGAGGCGATCGCCGATGCTTCGCGGCTCGCCGAACTGTGGCTCGACGCCGCGACGACGTTGCCCGCGGGCGCGTCGAAGACCGTCGCGTGGACACCCAACGACTGGCTCGACAACACCCTCGACACGTGGAAGCGGCTGTGCGACCCCGTCGCGGAGAAGGTAGCCGGCATGTGGGTGCAGGGCCTGCCCGAGGAGGCGCAGCAGATGGCCGGGCCCATGCTCGGCATGATGAGCCAGATGGGCGGCCTCGCGTTCGGCTCCCAGCTCGGCCAGGCACTCGGCCAGCTGTCGAAGGAAGTGCTCACCTCCACGGACATCGGTCTGCCGCTCGGTCCGGCGGGCACGGGCGCGCTGCTTCCCGCCGCCGTCGAGCGGTTCAGCAAGGGACTGGAGCAGCCCGACCGCGAGATCCTCGTGTTCCTCGCCGCGCGCGAGGCCGCATACCAGCGCCTCTACAGCCACGTCCCGTGGCTCCGTCAGCGCCTCCTCGCCACCGTCGAGGAGTACGCCCGCGGCATCACGATGGACTTCTCCGCGATCGAGGACATGGCGAAGAATCTCGATCCGTCGGCGCTGAGCGATCCGTCGCAGCTCGAGAACATCCTGCAGCAGGGGGCGTTCGAGCCGCAGACCACACCCGAGCAGAAGCAGGCGCTCGAACGCCTCGAGACGCTCCTCGCCCTCATCGAGGGCTGGGTCGAGGTCGTCGTCGGTTCAGCGCTGAACGACCGCCTTCCCGGTGTCGCCGCCCTCAGCGAGACGCTCCGCCGCAGGCGCGCGACCGGTGGACCCGCCGAGCAGACGTTCGCAACCCTGGTCGGACTCGAATTGCGTCCCCGCAAGGTGCGCGAGGCCGCGCAGCTGTGGAATCGCCTCACCTCCGAGTCCACCGTCGACGCCCGTGACGGCGTGTGGGCTCACCCCGACCTGCTGCCCGACTCGTCCGACCTGGACAGCCCGGACGCGTTCGTCGACCGGGTGCTCGGCGGCGGCGACGGCGGAAACTTCGACAATCCGATGGCCCAGTTGGAGGCGACCGAAGCCCGTGAGCGGGCCGAGGAGGCCGAACGCGGCAAGTCCGGCAAGGACGACGAGCCGGAGTCCTGACCGCCTGAAAATCACCAATATCGTGGTAGCGGGAAATCCACAGGTCGAGGCATGTTTCGGCCTGTGGACAACTCGCATTCCGCGGGCTGACACGCGGTCGGGGCCTGCAATTCTCTGGATGTGACCATCCAGAACCCACCGCACGTCGGCGTCACCCTCGACCCTCGCATTCCGGTACTCGTCCGCCCCGACGGACGGGTCCAATTCGGCTGGGATCCCGAACGCGCGCTCGTCCTCGCTCCGCCGCCCGGGGTCCGGACCGAACAGCTCCTGGCCGTCGTGCGGCTCCTCGACGGCAAGCATTCTCGGCCGCACATCCTGTGGACTGCCGTCGGGTACGGCCTGGCGCCGACGGACGTGTCGAAACTCCTCGGTGATCTCGACCGGGCCGGCCTGATCGAGGTCGGCACCGCGTCCGCTGTCGCGGACACTGTCGTGATCCGCGTGCACGGGCGCGGCCCGCTCTCCGACGCGTTGTCGGCCGGGCTCTCCGACGCCGGGATCCGGGTGTCCCGGTCCCACCGTTACTCCGCCGACGGCGACGTCCGGCGGTGGAACGCCCTGTGCGTCGTGCTGGCGGACGATCTGGTCGCCGAGCCGCGACTCGCCGCGGACCTCGTCCAGAACGGGATTCCCCACCTTCAGGCCCGGCTGCGGGACGGACGCGGCGTGGTCGGTCCTCTGGTGCTCCCCGGTCACACCAGTTGCCTCCGGTGCGCCGACCTCCTCCGCGCCGCGTACGACGAGGACTGGCCGCACCTGTCCGCACAGCTCCTCGGGACCGTCGGGCACGCGAGCCCCGCCGTGATCATGGCCACCGCCGCGGTCGCCCTCGGCCAGCTCGAGGCGGTTCTCGCCGCGCCCCGCGGGGCGCCGCCGAGCAGCCTCGACGCGACCCTCGAGATCGACCTCGGCGCGCATCGGCTGGTGACCCGGCGCTGGCCTCGGCAGGCGAGTTGCAGCTGCACGTATCTGGCACCGGCCGTGGGTGAATCCAACCGTCGACCGTCATGATGCATGATGGTGGGGTGTCCGACATCCCCCGCAGGAGTTCTGCCCGCACCGCCAAACTCGCGAGCATTCCGTTGGGGATCGCGGGACGCGCTGCGATGGGCTTCGGCCGCAAGCTGACCGGCGGCGACAGGGACCAGATCGACGCCCAGCTCAGCGCGAAGGCTGCCGAGCAATTGTTCGCCGTCCTCGGCGAACTCAAGGGCGGGGCCATGAAACTGGGGCAGGCGCTCAGCGTCATGGAGGCCGCGATCCCCGAGGAGTTCGCGGAGCCCTACCGTGAATCGCTGAACAAGCTGCAGGCGCAGGCACCCCCGCTGCCGGCGCGTGCCGTGCACAAGATGCTCGACCAGCAGTTGGGCACCCGGTGGCGTGACCGGTTCGAGTCGTTCGACGACACCCCCACCGCGTCGGCCAGCATCGGCCAGGTACACCGCGCGGTGTGGGCCGACGGTCGCGACGTGGCGGTCAAGGTGCAGTACCCCGGCGCCGACGAAGCGCTGCGCGCCGACCTGAAGACGCTCGGCCGGTTCGCGGGACTGTTCGCTTCGGTGATGCCCGGCGTCGACGTGCGCCCCGTGATCGACGAATTCACGGCCCGCACCGAAGAAGAACTCGACTACCGGATCGAGGCGAACAATCAGCGCCGCTTCGCCAAGGTGTACGACGGTGATCCGCAGTTCGCGATTCCGCACGTGGTGGCCAGCGCTCCCAAAGTAGTGGTGACCGAATGGATGTCGGCGAAGCCCCTGTCCGCGATCATCGCGGACGGCACACCTGAGGAACGCAACACCGCGGGGGCGCTGCTCGCGGAGTTCCACTTCGCCTCCCCCACGCGCGTCGGTCTGCTGCACTGCGACCCGCATCCGGGAAACTTCATGCTGCACAGCGACGGCCGTCTCGGTGTCATCGATTTCGGTGCGGCGGCACCGTTTCCGCACGGGCTCCCACCCGTGCTGGGGGCCATGGTCCGCCTGTCCGTCCACGAGCAGTTCGACGAACTGACGGAGTTGCTGCACGCCAACGGATTCGTCCTCCCCGGGAGAACGGTCACCGACAAGGAGATCGCGGACTACCTGCGCCCGGTCACCGACCCGATCCGCACCGAGTCGTTCCACTTCACCCGTGCCTGGCTGCAGAAGGCCGCGGGTTCCGCCACCGATTTCAACAGTTCCCAGTTCCGTACGGCCCGGGCACTGAACCTGCCCGCCGAGTATCTGATGATTTTCCGGGTTCTCGTCGGCTCGGTCGGGATCTGCGCTCAGCTGGATGCGTACGCGCCGTACATGGAAATCCTGACGCGGTGGCTTCCCGGGTTCGCGGAGCCCGCGCCCGAGGACGAGGACGAAGACACGATCTGAGCCCCGATACACAGAACGGGCGTTGGGGCCGCCCCCCCCCGGGGGTTGGGGGGGGGCCGCCCCCCCACAGAAACCCCCCCGCGGGTGGTGACCAAAACACCAGGCGGGGGCGGGGGTGGGGGGGTCGCGGGGGGCGGGGTGGGGGGGGGCGGCCCCCCAACGCCCGAACTCTTCCGCCCCGTATCGGTTCTACGCACAGACCAAGGTCTGCGTCTTGCGTGGACGTCCCCGGGAACGCTTGCGGGCGATCACCACACCCTGGTCGAAGATCTCGCCGCCCCACACGCCCCACGGCTCGGCCCGATCGAGGGCGGCGTCGAGGCAGCGAGAGCGGATCGGGCAGGACGCGCACAGCGCCTTGGCCTGCTCCAGCTGGGTGGGCGAGTCCGCAAACCACAGGTCGGGGTCGTCGACCCGGCAGGGCAGGTCACCACGCGTGGACACTATCTGAACAAATCCGCTTGTGGCGGTTGAGGTTTCGGATACCCCTCGGCATGTCACGGTAGACACGTCCTTCTCCTCTGCTCTCATTGCAACGGTCATTCTCTTCGGTTCGATGGAGTGGGTGCGAACCAGAGCCGAGGCTGCGAGCAGGAAGAGTGCTCGAACTACGAAGGCCACGGTCCGCGATGCGGGTCCGTGGCCTTGAAAAAGACGGTGGGAGTGACGTTCTATCGAGGAATTCCTCGACCACTCCGATACACGGACTCGACTGCTGCTGCGGGACGACGACGGGCTGCCGACCAGACGATCGCCGGTGCCGGTTCCGCCGCGTTCATGCCGAACAGCGGGGAGGCAGCAGCGCTTGCCGTCACATGTGCTTGGTACTTCGTCATCTCACTGCCACCTCCATTTCTTCTCGATCCGATGTAAACCACACGAGTCTCCCCGTGCACTGAAACCACAGTAGGCAATTCTCCGGAACCGCACAACCTATTTTTGACCTGCGGTGATGGGCTCAACTCCGCCGCTGCGCGGAAGTGTTTCAGCTGCTGCCGCTTCCCTTGATCACGCCGAGGACGTCCTCGCCGAACTGCTCGAGCTTCTTTGCGCCGATCCCCGGGATCGCGACGAGCCCCCGATCGTCCTGCGGGCGCTGCTCGGCGAGGGCCGTCAGCGTGTTGTCGCTGAACACGACGTACGCCGGGACCTTCAGCTCCCGCGACTTCTCGAGCCGCCACGACCGCAGCGATTCGAGCAGTTCCACGTCGACGTTCGACGGGCACCCCTCGCAGCGACCGAGCATGGTCGCGGTCGTCCCGATCAGCTGTTTTCCGCACAGCCGGCACCGGGGACGCTTCTTGTTGCTCTTGACGGGCGCCGCGATCCGCGAGGCGGGTGAGTCTTCGGGAATGAGTCCGTGCAGGAACCGCGAACGCCGCCGCGACTTGCGGCCGCCCTCGTTCCGCGACAGCGCCCACGACATCTGCAGGTGCTCCCGGGCGCGGGTCACGCCGACGTACAGCAGCCGGCGCTCCTCCTCGACGGCGGCCTCGTCGGGGGCCGAGTTGGCGTCGCCGAGCACGTGCTGGATGGGCAGTGTGCCGTCGGTGAGCCCGACGAGGAACACGGCATCCCATTCGAGACCCTTCGCGGCGTGCAGGGACGCGAGCGTCACACCCTGCACGACGGGTGGGTGTCGCGCCTCCGCGCGGAGACTCAGCTCGCGCAGCAAGGCGTCGAGCGTCAACTCCGGGTCCTGCGTCAACTGTTCCTCGGTGAGGGCGACCAGCGCCGACAGCGACGACCACCGTTCCCGGGCCTGCGCACCCGCCGGTTCCACGTCGGTCAGCCCCAACGGCGTGAGCACCGCGCGGACGAGAGTGACCAGATCGGCGCCGACGGCGTCCGGCAGATCGTCGCGGCCGGCGGCCTGGCGCAGCGCCGCGACCGCCTGGCGCACCTCGGTGCGCGTGAAGAATCCCTCGCCGCCGCGCACCTGGTACGGGATATCGAGTTTCGTCAGCGCCTGCTCGTGCACCTCCGACTGGGCGTTGATCCGGTACAGGACCGCGATCTCCGCCGCCGGGGTGCCCGACGCGATGAGCCGCTTGATCGTCCGCGCCACACCGGCGGCCTCGGCCGGTTCGTCGTCGAACTCGACGAAACTCGGTTCGGGCCCGGAGTCGCGTTGCCCGATCAGCTGGAGGCGGGTGCCCGCAATCCTGCCGCGGGCCGCCCCGATGACCCGGTTCGCCATCGACACGACCTCGGGGGTCGACCGATAGTCGCGCTCGAGGCGCACGACCGTCGCCTCGGGGAACCGCCGCGAGAAGTCGAGCAGGTAGTTAGGTGTGGCGCCGGTGAACGAGTAGATGGTCTGGTTGGCGTCACCGACGACGGTGAGGTCGTCCCGTTCTCCGAGCCACGCATCGAGGACGCGCTGTTGCAGCGGCGTGACGTCCTGGTACTCGTCCACGACGAAGCAGCGGTAGCGGTCGCGGAACTCCTCGGCGACCGCCGAGTGTTCCTCGAGCGCCGCCGCCGTGTGGAGCAGCAGGTCGTCGAAATCGAGGAGCATCCCGTCCTGACCGCGGGCCTTGAGTTGCTCGTATCCGTGGTACACCTCGGCGACCTTGGCGGCGTCGACCGGGGCCTCCCTGCGCAACTTCGCCACCGCGCGCGGGTAGTCCTCCGGAGCGATCAGGGAGGCCTTGGCCCACTCGATCTCACTCGCGAGGTCGCGGACGCTTTCCGTGCTGGTGGACAACCCGACCCGTCCCGCGGCGGAGGACACGACCGCGAACTTGCGGTCGAGCAGCCGCCACTCGGTGTCTCCGACCACCTGCGGCCAGAAGTACCTCAACTGTCGCAGCGCGGCGGCGTGGAACGTGCGCGCCTGGACCTGCGCTCCCCCGTCACCGATGCCGAGGCTGCGCAGCCGGCCCCGCATCTCGCCTGCCGCGCGGGCCGTGAACGTGACCGCCAGCACCTGCCCCGCCGCGACGTGCCCACTGGCCACGAGGTGCGCGATACGCCGGGTGATGGTCCGGGTCTTCCCCGTGCCCGCCCCCGCCAGCACACAGACCGGGCCCCGCGGAGCGAGTACCGCTGCGGACTGTTCGGGATCGAGACCGGTACTCGTCACCTCTGCTGCGCCGGCTGCTGACATGGCGTCCATCATGACAGGGGCAACCGACACGACGCGAAGCGGACGAACCGCGGTGGGAACACAAGACGGGGTCGTGGTGTTATATGCGCCGTGACTGCAACCGACACCCCCGCCCTGACCATCTACTCCACCACCTGGTGCGGCTACTGCCGCCGCCTGAAGACGCAACTGGACGAGTCCGGTATCGGCTACGTGGAGATCGACATCGAGGACGATCCGGCGTCGGCAGAATTCGTCGGCAGCGTCAACGGCGGGAACCATGTCGTCCCCACCGTCAAGTTCGCCGACGGCAGCACCGCGACCAACCCGTCGTTGTCGCAGGTCAAGAAGCTCCTCGGCGTCTAGGACGCTGCTGCTGCTCCCGCCCAGGACTCGATGATGCCGCGCGCAATCGAGATCGAGCCCGGGAGCAGCAGCGGGGCGTCGCCGTCCGACGCCCAGTCGCCGAGTTCGAGTGCCGTGCGCACCTCGTCCCGGGTGAACCACCGGGCCTCGGCGATCTCGCCGTCCGGGAACGTCAACGGGGCGTCGGGATCGGCCACGGCCGCGAATCCGATCATCACCGAACGGGGAAACGGCCAGGGCTGGCTGCCCAGGTAGTGGACGTCGCGGACGTCGACACCCACCTCTTCCTTGATCTCCCGGACGACGCACGTCTCGAGTGACTCACCGGCCTCGACGAACCCGGCCAGGATCGAGAACCGCCGCGGCGGCCACGTGGGCTGCCGGGCCAGCAGGACGCGATCCCCGCCGTCGTGGACGATACAGATGACCGCCGGATCGGTGCGGGGAAATTCCTCGTGCCCGGTGCTCGTCGAGATCCGCGACCACCCCGACATCGTCGGCTCCGACGGCGCACCGTCGAGGGCGCTGAAGCCGGCGTTGTCGTGCCAGTTGAGCATCGCCAGCGCGCCGGTGAGCAACCCCGCGTCGGCGTCGTCCAGGGTCCCGCCCAGCATCCGGAGGTCGGCCAGTTCGCCGGTCAGCGCCTGCACCCGGACCGCCCACACGTGCCGGTCCTTGCGGACCCCGAGGAAGACTGCGCCCGGTTGCGGCTCGGGGCCGAGTTCGGTGGCCTCGGCGAAGACCAGTCCGTCGTCTCCCACCCGCACCTGTCCGCGGTGGTTGACACGCAGCAACTGCGCCTCCGGCCAGCCCGCCCGCAACGCGTCCGTGTCCGAACGCAATTCCTCGGCCCGCCCGACAGCGGAACGGGACAGGAGCGGGGTTTCGTTCAACCGGAATGCAGTCACGTCGTCGACACTACTGCCGATCAGTTAGTGACCCTACGGATGTACAGCAGTCGGTCGTTCTCCTCGATCGAATCGACCTCCGGCGAACCGACCCGGATCAACCGTCCGTCCCGCACGACACCGAGCACGATATCCGCGAGGTGGCGGGGCGAGCCGCCGATCTCGTCGCGCTCCACGGAGCGCTCGGCGATCGCGAACCCGGCCTCGGGGGTGAGCAGATCCTCCATCATCTCGACGACGCTGGGCGTCTTCGTCGCGATGCCGAGGAGCCGGCCCGCCGTCTCCGAGGACACGACCACCGAGTCGGCGCCGGACTGCCGGAGCAGATGCGTGTTCTCCGATTCCCGGATGGCCGCCACGATCTTGGCCTTCGGGGCGATCTCGCGCGCCGTCAGCGTCACCAGCACCGCCGTGTCGTCGCGGTTGGCCGCGACGATGATCGCCGACGCGTTCTGCGCGCCCGCCAACCGCAGGACGTCCGATTTGGTGGCGGACCCGTGGACCGTCACCAGGCCCTTGCTGGCCGCCGAATCGAGCACCGCATGGTCGGTGTCCACCACCACGATCTCCGACGCCGGAACGTCGTCACCGAGCATCGCGTCGATCGCGGTGCGTCCCTTCGTTCCGTAGCCGATCACCACGGTGTGATTGCGCACGTGCTGCCTCCAACGCTGGATTTTGAACGCCTGCCGGGAGCTCTCCGTGAGCGCGGAGAGGGTCGTACCGACCAGGACGATGAGGAAGAAGATTCGAAGGGGCGTGATCAGGAGGACGTTGACCAGTCGCGCGGACGGCGTGAACGGCGTGATGTCGCCGTACCCCGTCGTCGACAACGACACCGTCGCGTAGTAGATGCAGTCGAGCAACGACAATTCGTTGTCCTGCGCGTCGCGATAGCCCTCGCGGTCGATGTAGACGATGAGGACCGCCAACGCCAACGCCGCCAAGGCGATACCCACCCGGCGGTAGATCGCCCGGGCCGGACTGGTCTGCAGCTCCGGGATCCGCAGCACACCCACCAATGCGAAATCCGGCCGGTCGGTGAGGGTGTCCGACCTGCTCAATCTCTCACGCAGCCTACCGGCCATATGTTTGTCTCCACGTTGCACCGAACTCCGACATCGGCTGGCAGCCTAACCCCGATTGCCCCACCGGTGACACGTCGGAGCCTCGTTGTCGCGAACCGGGCGGTTCGTGCAAGCTGGCGTCATGCAACGACAGAGCCACACTCCACGACCGAGCCAGAAGCCCGCACTGCGCCTTGCCGCGCTGTTGCTCGGCGCCGGCACCATGCACTTCGTCGCGCCCAAGTTCTTCGATTCCACGGTGCCCACCCAGTTGCCGGGCGAGGCCCGCACCTACACCTATGCGTCCGGGGTCGCAGAACTCGCCATCGGCACCGCGCTGGCCGTGCCGCGGACCCGCAGGCTCGGCGGCGGTCTCGCCGCGCTGCTCTTCGTCGCCGTCTTCCCCGCCAACATCAACATGGCGGCCGACTGGTTGAAGAGTTCCAAGACGACGACGGTGCAGAAAGCCGGTGCGGTGCTGCGACTTCCGTTGCAGATCCCGCTGGTCACCGAGGCGCTGAAGGCTCGTCGTCAGGCCTGAGTTCCTGCCCGGCGCCGGCGGACCGGATGAGGTGGGCGAGCGCGACGGCGTCGGGTAGACGGTCCGGCGCGATCGTCCGTCCGGTCCGCACGTAGTGGAACGCGGCGCGCACCCGCTCGATCGGCACGTCCATCAGTTCGGACCAGGCCAGCCGGTAGGCGGCCAACTGCATCACCACGGCCTTCTCGTTGGCCGCGCTCGGTTCGGCGCCGGTCTTCCAGTCGATCACCGTCCACCCACCGTCGGGATCGGCGAACACCGCGTCGATCCGACCGCGGAGCACCGTTCCCGCCACCGACGTCTCGAACGGCACCTCGACCTCCGTCGGGTTGCGTTCGGCCCAGGACGAACGCAGGAACGCGTCCTGCAGGGTCGCGAGATCGGTGTCGGGGCCCGCGCCCGTGTCCGCGGCACCGGGGAGCTCGTCGAGGTCCAGCAGCCGGGTGGCCCCGAAGCGGCGCTCCACCCAGGCGTGGAACGCGGTGCCGCGCCGGGCGAGCGGATTGGGTGGGAACGGCAGCGGTCGCCGGAGCCGGGCGGCCAGAGCGTCCGGGTCGGCCTCCAGCTCGACGAGCTGACTCACCGACAACTGGGCGGGCAGAACCACTTCGGTGCGGGCATTCGCTCGTGCTTCCCGCTCCGCGAGCAGGGCATCGACGTCCGCCGCCCAATTCTCCGGATCGTCGTCCTCATCCCCCTCGGCCGGTGTGCCGGTGTGCTTCAGCGCCGCGACGACCAGCGCCGCGCCACGTTCCACCGACTCCCGGCGGAGCCCGAGCGGATCGCGCGGCCACGCGGCCGATTTGGGGGTACTGGTCAGCGGATTCTGCTCCTCCGGCTCGGGTGCGGGCGCCCACACGTCGACGATGCCGATTCCCGCGTGGTCCTCGTCCGTCACCGTGTCGCGCAACTCTGTGAGGAACTCCGACGGCCCCTTCGGCTCGGTGCCGGACTCTGCCCAGTGATGGCCCGACGCGAAGAGCACTCGTTCGGTCCGGGTGAGTGCGACGTAGAACAGCCGGCGGTCCTCGTCGAGTTTGCGTGCCGCCAGCGAAGCCTTGTGCGCCTTCACTGCCTCTTCGAGATCCTTCCGGTCGTACAGATTCTCGAGCTCGAGAACCGGCACGCCGTCGGCCGACTCACCCGGCCGGGCCCGGTCTCCGCGCAGCGACGGCGGAAGTTCACCGACCGCTCCGAGCCAGGATCCGGATGCCGTCCGCGAGGGAAACACGCCGGCGGTGAGGTGGGGTACGGCCACCACTTCCCATTCCAGCCCCTTGGCCGAATGCACGGTCAGCACCTGGACGCGGTGCGGATCGACCTCCACTTCGCCCGGTGCCAAACCCTTTTCGACCGATTCCGCGGCCGCCAGGAAGGCGAGCAGCCCGGTGACGGTGGCCGAGGTGCGGCTCGCGTACCCGGCGACGACGTCGGCGAAGGCGTCGAGATGTTCGCGCCCTGCGCTCCCGCGTGCCGCCTGCCGCGTCCGGGCATGCGCTTCGATGCCGATGCCCAGCACCCGTTCGACCTCCGCCACCAACTCTGTGAGCGGCTGCCCGATCCGCTCGCGCAGCGACGCCAACTCGCCCGCGACGGCGGTGATCCGCGCGTATCCGACGTCCGAATAGCGTTCGGCGGGTCCGGGATCCGCCAGCGCATCCGCCAGCCCGGCCTGCTCGGCGTGTTCCCCGGGCAGTGCCTCGCCGACGGCCTCGGCCAGCGCGGACGAATCGGTGACGGCGCCGGTGGTGCCGTACCCCGTCCCGATGGCCAGCTCGGATGCCCGGCGCGACAACGCCGTCAGGTCGGCGGCCCCGATCTGCCATCTCGCCCCCGTGAGCATCCGCACGGCGGCACTACCTGCCATCGGGTCGGCGACCACCCGCAGCATCGCGATCACGTCGGCCACCTCGGGCGTGTGGAGCAGTCCGCCGAGACCGACCACTTCGACCGGCAGTCCCCGGGAGCGCAGCACCTCCGCGACCGGCGCGGCGTCGGCGTTGCGGCGGATCAGCACGGCCGCGGTCGGCGGGTCCTCGCCGCGGCTCGCGGCGTCGGCGTACTGCTCGGCGATGCGATCGGCCACCCATTCCCGTTCCTGGACCACGTCGCCGGTGAGAGCCAGCCGCACGTCACCGGGTACGGCCTGGGGGCGCGCCCGCAACGTGCTGACCGACACCCCTCGCTCACGCAGGGACTGCGAGGCCATGTTGGCCAGTGCCAGCGCCTCCGGCGGATTGCGCCAACTGGTGAGCAGTTCCAGCGTCGGCGCCGGATCTCCTTTCGCCAGCGGGAAATCCGTGGCAAAGCGGGGAAGGTTGGCCGCCGACGCTCCGCGCCAGCCGTAGATCGACTGCATGGGGTCGCCCACCGCGGTGAGCGCGAGTGCGCCGTCCAGACCACCGCCGAACAGCGACGACAGCAGTACCCGCTGCGAGTGCCCCGTGTCCTGGTACTCGTCGAGCAGCACCACCCGGAACCGCCGGCGTTCGGCCACGCCGACCTCCGGATGGTCGGAGGCGACGCGCGCCGCCAGCGACATCTGACTGCCGAAATCGAGTGCGCCCTCCCGGCGCAGAGTGTCTGCGAGACGCTGCACCAGGGGAAGGAGCTCCACCCTCCGGTGCTGGGTGTCGAGGATGTCGAGCAGTTCCTTGCTCGGGCCGCCGCGCTGCCGCGGTCCGGCGGGGAGGGTGTGGACGAGTTTGTCGAGCTCGGTGTGCGCCTCCCGCAGGTCGTCCGGTTCGACGAGGTGCTCGGCCAGCTGCCCCGACAGTGCCAGCACGGCTTCGGTGACCGAGGCCGGATTCCGGTCGGTGTCGAGGTCGCCGTCCCACGAGCTGACCACCCTGTGCGCCAGCTGCCACAGTTCCGTTTCCGACAGCAACGTCGCCGACGGTTCGATGGGCAGCAGGAGCCCGTGTTCGGACAGCAGTCGTCCGGCGTACGAGTGGTAGGTGCTGACCTCCGGTTCTCCCGCAAGGATTCTCGACCGGAGATCGCCGCTGGGGTCGACCCGGCGGAGCAGTTCCGAGCCGGCCAGCCGGGCGAGCCGCTTCCGGATCCGGGCGGTCAGCTGTTGTGCGGCCTTGCGGGTGAACGTCAGCCCGAGCACCGCCTCGGGGTCGACGACACCGTTGGCCACCAGCCACACGACCCGGGCCGCCATCGTCTCGGTCTTGCCCGCGCCCGCCCCCGCGACCACGAGGGTGGGGCCGAGCGGGGCGGCGATGACGGCGGCCTGCTCCGGGGTCGGCGGATGCTGCCCGAGGCCGATCGCGAGTTCCACCGGGTCGATGCGGCCGGTCATTCCGACGTCACCTGCCGTCCCTCGTCGTGTGCCGGGCAGCTCGTCCGCACCGGGCAGTGCCTGCATCCGTCGTTGACACGGGCGAGGAACTTCGGCCCCTGGGTTGCCGCTGCCGCCGCGTGGATGACGGCGGTCCACATCTCGAGGTCGTCGTCCGACAGGGGCGCCTGTACGCGCTGCGTGGCGCCCTCCTTCCGGTGCGGCTTGGCGACGAAGACCAGCCGCGCCCCACCGGGTTTCGAGGCCGGCTCCCCGTCGATCGCGCCGGTCGCGGCCGCCACCTGGTAGGCCGCGAGCTGGGCATGCTGCTGGGCGTCCTCCTTGGTGACGGGTGACCGGGCGGTCTTCACGTCGACGATGACGGGTCTGCCCTCGGCATCGCGCTCGAGCCGGTCGATCCGCCCCCGCAGCCGGATCTCCGGAGCGCCCTCCTCCCTCGGTTCCAGGATGCCGTCGACCGCCACCTCCACGCCGATCTCGGTGAGTTCGGATCGGGTGTTCCCGAGCCAGGCGGTGAAGGTGGCGAGCATGTCCCGGGTGCGGTCGAGTTCGCGACGCGAATACCACTGCGACCCCAGATCGATGGACTCCCAGGCGGTCTCGAGCGCATGCTCCACCTGGTCGGGCGGGATACGCCCGGCGAGGGCCTGCACGAGCGTGTGCACGAGCGTTCCGGCGATGGCATGGGTGTTGTCGCCGTCCGTCCCGCCGTGGCGTTCGAGCAGCCACCGCAGCGGGCACGTGTTGAGCAGGTCGACCGTGGACGGCGACAGCGACACCGGCCCGTCCTCGGCGTTCCACAGCGCGACGCCGGTGCTGGGTTCGGCTGTGCCGTACCACTGGTCGGGGTGTGCGCCGCGTACCCCGGCTTCGGCGAGCCGGGCGAGTTGACGCGCCGCGCGTTCCTGCCGCGCGGGGTCGGATTCCGCGACCTCCGGATCGCAGACCACGCTGCGCAGTTCGGCAACGAGCGCAGGCAGTGCCAGAACCCGGGTCGCCGGGTCCTCCGCCTGCACGACCGCGTCCTCGACGTCGGAACCCTGATCTCCCGCGAGCAGTTCGTCGACGAAGCGGGAGTGGACGAGATCGGCGTCGCCGCTCGCCGAATCGACGGCGGTGACGAGCAGACTCCGCCGGGCGCGGCTGCACGCGACCAGGAACAGCCTCCGCTCCTCGGCCAGTAGCGGCGCGGTACGCGACATCCGGTCGGCGGCCGTCTGGCTGCCGTCGGACACCCCACCCGTGAGATCGATCAGCGCCTCCGTGCCGAGCAGGCTGCCCCGGGCACGCAGACTCGGCCAGAGCCCTTCCTGCACACCGGCTACGGCGACGACGTCCCATTCGCGGCCGGCGGCCGAGTGCGCACTGAGCACCGACACGGCGTCGACAGGGACGGCGGAGACGGTACGGGCGGTGGGAATGGCCTGCCCGGTGAGGTAGTCGACGAACCCGGCGAGTTGCGCGCGAGGGAGCCGGTCGACGTAGCTCGCGGCCGCGTCGAACAGGGCGACCACGGCGTCGAGGTCGCGGTCGGCCTGGGCCCCGATCGGGCCACCGCGAGCCGAGGCGGCCGCCCAGCGACGTTCGAGTCCGGTGGCCTGCCAGGCCGCCCACAGCACGTCCTCGATGCCGCGGCCCCGGTCCAGCGGGACCTTCGCCTTCCGCAGGACGGACAGCACCCGGTTCAAGGAGGCGGCCTCGACGTCGGTCAGTCCGGCCGTGACCCGGCGGGTGCTGTCGGTCTCGCCGACGAGGACGAGCCGGAGAAGCTCCGCGGAGTCCCGGTCGCCGCCGGATGCCAGTTCGGCGCGCCGCAGGCCCCGGCGAAGACGCCGGAGCGCCACGGGTTCCGCGCCCCCGACCGGACCGGCCAGCAGGGCGAGCGCGTCCTCGCCGGTGAATTCCTGGCCGGACAGTGCCCGCAGCACGAGCATCAGTCCCGACACCCCGTGCTGCCGGGCCAGGGGCAGTTCGGAGGCCGCGGTGGTGACGGGCACACCCGCCCCCAGCAGCGCACGCCGCAGCGGGGCCAGCGCACGCGGCACCGAGCGCACGATCACAGCCATCTCCGACCACGGCACGCCGTCGAGGAGATGGGCGCGGCGCAGGGTGTCGGCGATCAGGGCCGATTCCTTCGCCGCCGTGCCCAGGACCCGGACCACGGTTCTGCCGCCGTCCCGCGACGGCACCCAGATCCGATGCGGCAAGTGGCCGGGGAGCCGGGACGTGATCCGCGCCGCGGTGGTCGCGACCTCCGCCGCGCTGCGAAAGTTGACCGGTAGCAGCACCTGTCGCGGATCGCCCTTGCCGGCGAGCTCGACGAGGAACGACGGGTCGGCCCCGCGAAATCCGTAGATCGACTGGTCCGGATCGCCGGCGACCACCGTGGTGCGGGTACCGGTTCCGAGGAGGCGAACGAGTTCCGCGGCCTGCGGATCGAGGTGCTGCGCGTCGTCGACGAGCAGGTGCCGGACCCGGGCGCGCTCGGTGCGCAGCAGGTCCGGGTCGGTGGCGAACGCGGTGAGGGCGGCACCGATGAGTTCGGCGGCGTCCAGTGCCGGCGCCGTGGCCTCGGGGGCCTCCACACCCACGGCTCCGCGCAGCAGCATGCCGTGCTCGTAGCGGGTGGCGAACATTCCCGCCGCGACCCACTCCGGACGGGAGTGCCGCCGGCCCAGCTTGATCAGGTCCTCGGGGCCGAGCCCCCGCTCGCTGGAACGCAGCATCAGGTCGCGCAGTTCGACGGCGAAGCCACCCAGTGCCAATGCGGGACGCAGCCGTTCGGGCCACATCTCGCCGCCGTCCTCGATGTCGCCGTGCAGCATCTCGCGCAGCACTGCGTCCTGCTCGGCTCCGGTGATGAGCCGAGGCGGTGGGTTTCCGTGGGCGGCGGCCTGTAGTCGCAGCACCGCGAACGCGTAGGAGTGGACGGTGCGCACGAGCGGTTCGCGGGTGGCGCGGGGCCCGTGCTGCTCGTCGTGTCCGACGAGTGCGGCGGTGACCTCCTCGCGGACCCCGCCCGCCGCCCGCCGCGACTGCGTGAGCACCAGCACCGACTCGGGGTCTTCCCCGCCGGCGATCCGGTCGACCGCGGTGTCCACGAGCAGCGACGTCTTACCCGTGCCGGGGCCGCCGAGCACCTGCCAGGGATTCCAGCCCAGGCCGAGTGGTGGGGCGGTGAGGACCCGCTGCGTGGAGTCGTCCCACACCCGGGTCTCTCGGCCGGGGCTGCGCCGGTGCACCAGCCGGGCACGAGGAGCCGACGCCTTGGTGCGCACCGCCGATTCCGTCATGGGCAGCATTCCACCAGAACGGTCCGACATCTCGTCCGGCGACCCGATCCGGCATCATGGGTCAGGTGTCAGCACTGAATACGTACCTGTTCGGCGCCGAGGACGGCACCGAGATCCTCGCCCTGCACGGACTCACCGGTCACGGCAGACGGTGGGAGACGCTGGCCACCGAGCATCTTCCCGGCGCGCGCTGGATCTCCCCCGACCTGCTCGGGCACGGCCGCTCCACGTGGGCGCCGCCGTGGAACCTCGAGGCCCACGTCGCAAGCCTCGTCGACACGCTCGACGTCCACGCGCGGGGACCCGTCCTGGTGGTGGGACACTCGTTCGGTTGCGCCCTGGCACTGCACCTGTCGCGGGCCGTCCCCGACCGGGTCCGCGGGCTGGTGCTGCTCGATCCCGCGATCGGGCTCGATCCCGCGACGATGCAGTCCGTGGCGGATCTCACCATCTCCTCCCCCGATTACACCGACGTCGACGAGGCCCGCGCCGACAAGGTGCACGGTTCGTGGGGTGAGGTGGCCCGGGACGTTCTCGAGAACGAGATCGCCGAACATCTGGTGCCGCTGGAGAACGGGCGGGTCAACTGGCGCCTGTCCACCCCGGCTGTGGTCACCGCGTGGGGCGAACTGGCCCGCGAGGCCGTGCTGCCGCC
The DNA here is from genome assembly GCF_042674125.1 of Rhodococcus sp. NPDC056960. Taxonomy (NCBI): domain Bacteria; kingdom Bacillati; phylum Actinomycetota; class Actinomycetes; order Mycobacteriales; family Nocardiaceae; genus Rhodococcus; species Rhodococcus sp. NPDC056960. The sequence continues at coordinate 110,678 of NZ_JBHURF010000021.1, forward strand.
TGCTCATCTGCCGACCGTGCTCGTCCAGGCGTCCAAGGTGCAGCCGCCGTACGTCACCCCGGAATTCCGGAAGGCGCTCACCGACCACCTCGGCGAGAATCTCACCGCCGTCGACCTCGACTGCGATCACATGGTCCCGCAGGCCCGGCCGGCCGAGGTGGCCGACCTCGTCCGCACGCTCCTCTGACGGTGTCGTGATGGTGGCGACGACGGAGGAACAGGTCGAGGCGGTCCGCGCGCTGGTCGCGTCGATCCCGCCCGGCCGAGTCGCCACCTACGGCGACATCGCCTCGGCGGCAGGGCTGTCCAGTCCGCGGACCGTCGGCTGGATCATGCGCACCGACTCCGCCGACCTCCCCTGGCACCGGGTGCTGGGAGCGTCGGGCCGGCCGGCGGCGCACCTCGCGCACCGTCAGATCGCGAAGCTCGAACTCGAGGGTGTTCCCATCCGGGACGGCCGGGTCGATCTCGCGGCGGCACGCCACCGATTCGATCACGCCGACTGAACGCCGCCGCGTCAGCAGGTGCTCGGTGCCGGATCACCGCGGAAGCGCGCGTCCATCCAGTCCAGTCCCTGGGGCAGTCCCAGCGCCGCCGCCGACAGATGGTCGGGAGTCGGGGTGAGCAGCGTCTGCACCGGGGTGCCCGCGTCGCAGTACCGTTTCATGGTGGTGTCGATCGAATCGACCGGGATCAGCGCATCCGTCGGGCTGTGCCATTCGAAGATCGGTGCGGTGGGCACGCCCGGATACAACTCCAGGCTGTTCTCCTCCATCACCTTCCACGCTTCGGGATCGTCCATGAAGTTCTTGTTGTCGGTCATCTGTGACGCACTGTGCCCGAGCCCGAACAGCATGATCTCGTTGGTGCACCCGTTGCCGATCAACTGCTTCATCATGCGACCTTCGTCGTTGAGCTGATCGGTGACGTCGATTCGGTCCGGGTACTCGCGCTCGAGCCCCAGCGCGGCGGCCATGGCGAGGCCGAACGCGGGATGCGGGTTCGTACCGAGCGCGTCCGCCATCTTCACCAGGTTCATCGGGGTTCCGCCCTCGGCGGCGCCGACGATGTTCAGTTCGGGGGCGTAACTCGGCGCCAGTGCCGCGGCCCAGGCCGTCGCCATCCCGCCGCCGGAGTATCCGCCCAGTCCGACCTTGCTGTTCTGCACCTGCAGTTCGGGCACCCGCTGGACGGCACGGATGCCGTCGAGGGTGATCTGGCCACCGAGTTTGGCCGCGCCGTAAGCCATCCGCGGACCCAGGTGATCGGGCAGCGCCACGGCCCACCCGCGAGCAAGTGCGATGTTCAGGCCGGCGGCCTCGCGGATCTGGTGCATCGGATCGTCGGTGTAGAGCTCGTTGACGATCTTGCACTTGTTACCCAGTGAATTGATGATGTGCTGGTAGGACACCAGCGGGCCGTCCGGGGCGTGATTCGGGGGGAGCACGTACGTGGTGTTGGCTGCGATCGGCCTGCCCTCCGAGTCCGTGGTCCGGAACAGCAACTCCCACATCGCGCTGCCGGGAAAGTAGTACGACGGCGGCATCTGGCGAATCTTCAGGACGTCTCCCGGCGCGTGGTCGGCGACATCCGAGGGCTGGATGTAGAACGGGTCCGGGTCGGCGACCGGGAAGATCGCGTCGGCAGACGGTGGTGCGGGCAGGAGGGGTGACAGCACCGAGGGTGACAGCAAGGGTGGTTCCGCCGCGGACGTGCCTGCGCCGACGAGGGCTCCGGTCAGCGCGAGGACCGAGCCGAGTACAGCGGTGCCGAAGGATCTGCGGAACAACGAGCCCATGACATACCCCACATTCAGCGAGCCAGGTCGACGGCATCACTATGCCAGAGCACCGATAAAGATCAGCCCCATTCGCGGTACCGAACAGGTCTCTGACCGATACTTTGATTCACAGATACTTTCGCACCGGGCGTCCGGCCGTCACACCACCAGCGTCGGAGTCGCGGACATCGCCCCGTCGCCGGACACCACCAGTGCGGCAAGGACGTTCACGGCCGCGGCCAGCTCGGACGCCGGTCGCGTGAAGGGCAGCCGCTGGTGATCGTCGAACAGATGACCGGTGCCGAAACGGGGTCCGGGCGCCAGCAGTAGCCCCCGCGACCGGGCCGAGGCGACGAGTCCCGTCGAGCTCGTGCCGGCGGGAAGCGCGCACCACAGGGACAGCCCGCCCGCCGGCAGGACGAAACTCCACCCCGGCAACCGGGCGTCGACCTCCGCCGCCAGCACGTCCCGCTGCGCCCGGAGGTCGCGGCGGCGCCTCTCGACCAGACGGTCGTGCTGCGCGAACAACCGCACGGCGGCGAGCTGATCCAGCACCGACACCGACAGTTGCCGGCGGGCCATGATCCTCGCCATCTGCGCGGTGCGGGCGGCCTCGGCGCGCACCCACCCGATCCGGATGCCTCCCCACACCGTCTTGCTGAGGCTCCCGATCGCCACGGTGGCCGATTCGGGTACCGGGACGCCGAACGGCTCGAGGCAGTCCGAGCCGTCCAGCACGAGTTCGGCCGCCACCTCGTCCACGACCGTCACCACGCCGTGACGGGCCAGCGTCGCAGCGAGCCGCCTCCTGCCCTCGGACGTGGCCCGCGCCCCGGACGGGTTCGAGAAGTCCGGCATGAGGTACGCGACGGTCGGGGCACTCTGCCGGGCGGCCCGGTCTGCGTCCGCGACGAAGGCGTCCGGGTCGGTCGCGTCGATCGGCACCGGGACGGGCCTGCCGCCGGCGGCCTGCACGGACTCGACCGCGCCGGGATACGTGGGGTGTTCGACGAGGACGCGATCGCCCACCTCGACCAGCGCCTCGAACACCACTTCGGTGGCGTCGCCCGCGCCGCCGGTGACGAGAATCTGGTCTGCAGTGGTCGGGCGGCCCCGGCGGGTGTAGTGGCCTGCAATCGCGGCACGGAGCGTCGTGAGCCCGCCCGGGTGGTATCCGTGTTGCGGCATGAAGCGGGGCAACTCGTCGACGGCGTCCAGGTAGGCCTCGCGGAGTTCCGGGGCAGCGGCCGGCGCGGCGTTGACGAGATCGACGACACCGTCCACCGGCGACCCCACCATGCTCCCCCAGGCAGGCGGACCCGACGGCATCGCCACGAACGTTCCCGACCCGTGCCGCGCCGACGCCCAACCACCCTCTCTCAGTTCGCGATACGCCGCACTGACGGTCACCCGGCTGAGCCTGAGCTCCTCCGCCAGCGCCCGCTCGGCGGGGAGCCGGACCCCCACTGCCATCGACCCGTCCGCGACCCTCTCGCGGAGTGTGTCGGCGAGCGCGCGGTACAGCGGTTGGCCGGGTGCGGTCGGTGCACCGACCAGCACCGCCAACTCGGCTGCCGTGATGGTCCGGACCGGTTCACTACTCATACAGGCCACTTTTCCACAGAGGACTGAAGATTGCGGTCCACTTGGCTCCGATAATCGATACATGCTGATGATTGGAATCCTCTTGGCCCTCAGTCTGGTCTCGGTGGCCTGGCTCGGTGTCAGCACCGTGCACGGCGGACGATGCGGGCTGTCCGGCCCTCCGCGCAGCCACCTGCACAGCGACTGACCGGGTGCGGCAGCATGAGGGAATGAACTCTGCCGCACCCGTTCACGCGATCGTCCTCGCCGGTGGACGAGCGACCCGGATGGGCGGCGTCGACAAGCCGGCCGTGGTCGTCGGCGGACGCCGGATGCTCGACACCGCCCTCGACGCCGTCGACGAGTGTGAGCGCGTCGTCGTCGTCGGCCCCCGCCGCGCCGACCTCGATTCGACGGTCCTGCAAACCCAGGAGACGCCGCCGGGCACCGGCCCGGTGGCGGGGGTGGCCGCGGGACTGGCCGTGCTCGACGCCGACCCGGCGGACCGGGTGATCCTGCTGGCCTCGGACCTGCCGTTCGTGCAGCCCACGACGGTCGGAACCCTCGCCGCCGCGGTACAGGACGCCGATACCGTGTTCGCGGTCGACGAGAAGGGGCGCCTGCAGTTCCTGTTGTCGGCGTGGCGCGTCGGCGCGCTGACCGACCGGATCCGGTCGCTGGGCTCGGCGGTCAATCAGCCGATGAAGGCACTCGTCCCGGCGACGTTCGACACCGTCCCCGTCAGCGGTGTCACCGACTGCGACACGCCGGACGACGTCGAGCGGGCCCGGGTCGGTGCCGCGGCCGTCCCCCTCACCATCCACGAGGCCCGCACGGCGATCCTGGCCTCGGTCCCCCCACTCCCGCCGCGATCCGCGGAACTCGCGACGGCACTCGGCGCCACTCTCGCCGAGCCGTTGCTCGCCGCCGAAGCCCTGCCCCGCATCGCAGTCTCCGCGATGGACGGCTACGCCGTCGCCGGGGAAGGTCCGTGGGTACTGCGCGACGCGATCCGGTACGCCGGCAGCGACGAGGAACTCGAACTGGCGGACGGCGAGGCGGCGCGCATCGCGACCGGCGCGCACCTCCCCCTCGGAGCGACCACGGTCGTGCGGGACGAATTCGCGGTGGCGACAGACACTTCCGACGGGCCGCGACTGTCCCGGAGGGAGGGCACGCCCTTGCGCGACGATGCACGGCGGCGCGGCGAGGACTGGCACGAGGGCCATCGACTCGCGGACGAGGGGACGGCCGTCACACCCGCCCTGCTGTCCGCCGCGGCGAGCGCGGAGGTGACCGCCGCGGGCGTGCGCGGACCGGTCCGCGCACACGTCGTTGTGACGGGCGACGAGATCCGGCGGGAGGGCCCCCTGCGACGGGGGCAGACGCGTGACGCCCTGGGACCCGTTCTCCCCCAGTTCCTCTCGTCGTGCGGCATCCGGACGGTCGCCGACACCCACCTGCGGGACACGTCGGACAGCTTCGACGAGTTGTTCCGGGAAGTACGCCAACCCGATCTGATCGTGATCGTGGGGGCCACCGGGGGCGGCGCGGCCGACCAACTGCGGGCAGCGCTCGACCGGGCCGAGGCCCGGGTCGTGGTGGGGAGGGTGCGGTGCCGGCCCGGCGGCTCCCAGGTGACCGCGCTGCTGCCCGACGGACGGGTGGTGCTCGGTCTGCCCGGAAACCCGTACGCCGCGGTCGCGACGCTCCTGACGACGGCTCCGTCCATTGCCGCCGCGCTGACGGGCCGCATCCCGGCACCGCCCCAGCTGGGACGGATCGCGAACGCGTCCGAGGCCAGCGGAGACGCCGCCCGCATCCTGCCCGCGGTCCCGCAGCAGGACGGCACGTGGCGCGTGGACGCCGGAATTCGCACCGCGCACCTGGCGGGCCTGATCGACCGTGACGCGCTGGCGCTGGTTCCGGCGGGAGCGGTCGACGGCGATCTCGCCGAACTGGTCCCGCTACCGCGCTGACGCGGCCGGTGAAGGGTCAGCGCTGCAACGACAGTGCGCGCTGCGCCGCGGGAATGCCACTGCGGTACCGCTCCGCCACCAGGCCGACGATGGCCGGGTCCACGCCGAGCGGCTCCGCGACGCCGTCCGCACCCACGTCCGCGAGGCGTGCGTGGAACAGTCCGTGGGCCAGGAGGTACGACGCGACGAAGACGCGCTTCTCGCCGTCCGCGCGCAGTCCGGCGACCACGTCGGCGACGCGGGGTTCCGCCGTCGCCACGTAGCCGATGCGGACCCGCGAGGCCACGAGTTCCGACAGCAGAGCCGCGGCGCGGCGCACGTCGCGCAGGGCCCGGGCGTCGGACGAGCCGGCCGCGGCGAGCACGACCGCGTCGCCCGGCTGCCAGCCCGCGTCGACGAGGCGGCGGAGGAGAACCTCGGCGAGCACGGGATCCGGTCCGAGTGCCCGTGTGACGGCCACCGACGGGTGACCGCTGTCCGCGACCTCCCGGGGAACGTCGGTGTGGACGTGGTAGCCCGAGGCGAGAAACGCCGGGACCACCACGGCGGGTCCGGGGAGGTCGCGGAGCACCTCGGCGGGCGAGGGCCCGAGTACGTCCACGAACGACACCCGGGTGGGTCCGACCTGCTCGGCGACGGCGTCGGCGAGCGCGGCAATCATTTCGGCGCCCCGGGGACTCCGTGTTCCGTGTGCCACCAGCACCAGTGCTGCTTCGTTCATGGCTGTCCCTCCTCACGTGAATCGGCGCAGTCGACGGGATCGAGGGCCAGGCGGTAGCCCCGCTTGACCACCGTCTGGACTGCTTTCGGTGCGCCCAGGGATGCGCGCAACCGGGCGACCGCCGTTTCGACGGCATGGGTGTCGCCGCCACCGCCCGGCAGCGCGGCGAGCAGTTCGTCGCGCGGGACGACCCGGCCGGGGCGGGCGCCGAGGGTGCGCATCAGCGACATCGCCGCCGGGGGTAGCTGACGCACCTCCCCGTCGACGACGACACATCCCCCGCGGATGCTCAGCTCGTGTCCGGCGGTCTGGATCTTGTTCGCCCGCCGCGGGAGTTCGTCGGCGATGTGCCGGGCGAGCGCACCGAGCCGCGAGCGCGCCGGCATGGTCGTCGGAACCTCGAGTTCGCGCAGCGGCCCTGCGGTGACCGGTCCCACGCACGCCGCGAGAACCCGGTGCCGGAACGAATGGAGGACCATCTCGATCATTCCGGTCTCCTTGGCCCGGGTCAGCAGCGAGGCCACGGCCGGTGCGCTGGTGAAGCTGACGGCGTCGAGGCCGCCGGTCGCGATGAGCTCGATCATCCGGTCCATCGGGGCCTGGTCCTCGAGCGGAGTCCACCGGTACACGGGGACGGCGATGACGTCCGCGCCCGCGCAGCGGAGCACCTCGCAGAAGTCCGCGACCGGCTCCCACTCGGTGGTGGCACCGTGCAACTGCACCGCGATGCGCTTGCCTTCGACGCCCTCACCGAGCAGGTGGTCGAGCACCTCGGCCGAGGACTCGGAGGCGGGCGACCATTCTTCCCGCAGGTCCGCGGCCCGGATCGCGCCCTTCGCCTTGGGTCCGCGGGCGAGCAGGCGGCTCGAGGCCAGTGCCCGGCTCAGTTCCTCCGCCTCACCCCAGCCGTCCGCGGCCTCCATCCACCCGCGGAAGCCGATGCCGGTCGTCGCGACGACGATCTCCGGCGGGTTGCCGATGATCTCGCGCGTGACGCGCTCGAGCTCCGTGTCGTCGGCCAGCGGGATGATGCGGATGGCCGGGGCGTGCACCACGGTGGCGCCGCGCCGCGTCAGGAGTGTGGCGAACTCTTCCGCACGCCGCGAGGCCGTGATCCCGACCGTGAACCCGCACAGGGGCGACGCGTCGTTCACGCGTTCGTGCTGTGGACCTGGACGACGCCTGCCCACACCCGCACGTCGTACACGGGCAACCGCACCGAATCGTCGTCGAGGCAGCGACCGTCGACGAGCGAGAACACCTGCTTGAGCAGCGGCGACGCCACCGTGGGCTCGCCCGCCCGGTCACCCACGAGGCCCCGGGACATCACGGCGGCGCGGCCGAACGGGTCGATGTTGCCCACGGCGTGCAGGGAGCCGTCCTCGAGCAGGAACAGCGCCACCTGTTCCCCTCCCCGCAGCAGCACGGCCACCCCGAGTCCGGGAATCAACTGGCTCAGCGGGCACGCGGACGTCCATTCGAGACGGCCTGACTTGACGCTCTCGCGCCTGGTTCCACTGGCACTGTGCACGTTCATGTCGACGACGGTCATCACAGTCCTCCTTCGGGCTGGTGTGTATCCGTGCTCGGATACATGGTTCGTGGTCGGTGTTTCCGCAGCGTTAAGCGGGGATTACTCCGATGTAGAAGCTGCGAATTTCGGCATTCCCATCAGCACCGGGACCTTCCGGACACCCGTGTCGTCGAACGCGACGGTCGGATCGGCTTCCTCGGGGGCGTTGACGAACGACACGAACCGCGACAGCTTCTCCGGGTCGTCGAGCACACCCGCCCATTCGTCCTTGTAGCCCTCGACGTGCTTGGCCATCGCCGCCTCCAGCTCGGCCGCGATGCCCAGGCTGTCGTCGCACACCACGGCCTTGAGGTGGTCGAGGCCGCCGTCCAGGGAATCGACCCACGGCGCGGTCCGCTGCAACCGGTCGGCCGTGCGGATGTAGAACATGAGGTAGCGGTCGATGTACGCGACCAGGGTCTCGTCGTCGAGACCGCCGGCGAGCAGCTGGGCGTGCTTCGGGGACTGGCCGCCGTTGCCGCCGACGTACAGGTTCCAGCCGTTCTCGGTGGCGATGACGCCGACGTCCTTGCCGCGGGCCTCGGCGCATTCGCGGGCACAACCCGAGACGCCGAACTTGATCTTGTGCGGGGACCGCAGGCCGCGGTACCGGTTCTCGAGGTTCACGGCCATCCCGACCGAGTCCTGCACGCCGTAGCGGCACCAGGTGGACCCGACGCAGCTCTTCACGGTGCGCAGCGACTTGCCGTAGGCCTGGCCCGACTCCATGCCGGCGTCGACGAGCCGCTTCCAGATCGCGGGCAGTTGCTCGACCCGGGCGCCGAACAGGTCGATGCGCTGACCTCCGGTGACCTTCGTGTACAGGCCGAAGTCGCGGGCCACCTCGCCGATGACGATGAGCTGCTCGGGCGTGCACTCGCCACCGGGCATGCGCGGCACCACCGAGTAGGTGCCGTTCTTCTGGATGTTGGCGAGGAAGTGGTCGTTCGTGTCCTGCAGTCCCGCCTGGTTGCGGTGCAGGATGTGGTCGGAGTCGGTGGACGCCAGAATCGAGGCGACCACGGGCTTGCAGATGTCGCAGCCCGAACCCTTGCCGTACTTCGCGATGAGCGCGGAGAACGTCCGTGTGTTCGTGGCCTGGACGATCTCGAAGAGCTCGGCGCGCGACTGCTCGAAGTGCTCGCACAGCGCCTTCGACATCACCACGCCGGACGATGCGAGAAGCTGCTTGATGGTCGGGAGGCAGCCACCGCAGGTGGTTCCGGCGTTCGTGCAACTCTTGACCTGCGCGATGTCGCAGGCGCCGTCGGCGATCGCCCCGCAGATCGCACCCTTGGTGACGCCGTTGCAGGAGCACACCTCTGCGTCGTCGGGCAGGGATCCGGCTCCGGGCTTCTCCCCCGCGGGCGAGATGAGTGACGCCGGATCACCCGGCAGTTCACGGCCGACGAGGGGCCGCAGCGACGCGTAGGCGGAGGCGTCACCGACGAGGATGCCGCCGAGCAGCGTCTTCGCGTCGTCGGACACGACGAGCTTGGCGTAGGTGCCCTTGGCGGCGTCGCTGAGGACCACCTCCAGCGCGCCGGGGGTCTGCGCGTGGGCGTCGCCGAAGCTGGCCACGTCGACACCCATCAGCTTGAGCTTGGTGGACAGGTCGGCGCCGGGGAATTCCGCCGCGCCGCCGAGCAGTCGGTCCGCCACGATCTCCGCGGTGGTGTAGCCGGGGGCGACGAGGCCGTAGCACCGTCCCTCCACCGCGGCGCACTCGCCGACCGCGTAGATGTTCTCGTCCGACGTGCGGCAGCCGAGGTCCGTGATGATCCCGCCCCGCTCGCCGACGTCGAGTCCGGCGTCGCGGGCGAGCTGGTCCTGCGGTCGCACACCCGCGGAGAACACGAGGAGCGCGGCCTCGATCACCGATCCATCGGACAGCTCGACGCTGATTCCGTCGGGGCCCTCGGTAATGCCGGCGGTGCCGACTCCGGTGTGGACGGTGAGGCCCAGGTCGGTGACCAGTTTGGCGAGCAGCGCGCCGCCCCCCTCGTCGACCTGCAGCGGCATCAGCCGGGGAGCGAATTCGACGACGTGCGGGGTCATCCCCATCAGCTTGAGGGCGTTGGCGGCCTCGAGGCCCAGCAGGCCGCCGCCGACCACGACACCGACCGCGCCGGGGCCGGCCGCGTCGGCCCGCTTCCGGATGCCGTCGAGGTCGTCGAGCGTGCGGTAGACGAAGCACTCCGGCCGGTCGTGTCCCGGGATCGGCGGCACGAACGGGTACGAACCGGTGGCCATCACGAGTGCGTCGTACCCGACGACCTCACCCGAATCGGTGGTGACCTTGCGGACCTCCCGGTCGATGGACGCGGCGCGACGGCCGATCCGGAGATCGACGAGCGCGTCGCCCGGGTAGTCGTTGCCCGCGAGCGCAAGCTCCTTGGGGTCCCACGCCCCCACGTAGGTGGACAGTCCCACCCGGTCGTACGCGGGGAGGGGTTCCTCGCAGAGGACCGTCACCGACCAGTCGTCGGATTCGTCGCGTGCGCGCAACGCCTCGACGAACCGGTGCCCGACCATTCCGTGTCCGATGACCACTGCTGACTTGCGGCTCATGCCGTCGCTCCTTCTAGCTGAATTTCTCGAGTTCGAGCGGTACTGCGTGAGGTCACGCCGAGACCGACACCTTTTCGTCGTCGCCGTCGGTGACTGCGATGCCGGGCGCGGAGGGCCGGCGCAGGAAGACGAACCAGGTGACGGCGATGCACACGACGTAGAAGGCGAGGAACACCCAGAACGCCATGGTCGCCGATTTGGCGGGACTGCTGTACGAGGCGCGGAGGATCAGGTTGATGCCGACGCCGCCGAGGCCGCCGATGGCTCCCGCGAAGCCGATGAGCGCACCCGACATCGAGCGGGACCAGCTGGCCCGATCCTCGCGGCTCAGTCCGTCGAGGCCCTGCGCCTTGGCTTCGAAGATCGACGGGATCATCTTGTAGACGGACCCGTTGCCGATTCCCGACAGCAGGAACAGCGCGATGAAACCGAGGACGAACGCGGTCATGACTCCACCGGTGGGGGCGCCGGCCGTACCGTCGTCGATCGTGCCTGCGGTGACGAGCACACCGGCGGCGAGTGCCATCGCGGCGAAGGTGTACAGGGTGATCCTGCCGCCGCCGATCCGGTCGGCGAGCTTGCCGCCGAGCGGGCGGGCGATCGAGCCGAGCAGCGGGCCGATGAACGCGATCTGCGCCGCGTGCAGTGCCGCCTGGGCGGGGGTCGCGCCGCCTGCGAGGAAGTTGATCTGCAGCACCTGGCCGAACGCGAAGCTGAAGCCGATGAACGAGCCGAACGTGCCGACGTAGAGGAAGCTGATCACCCACGAGTGCGAGAACTTCAGGGTCGCGCCCATCGCCCGCAGGTCGGCCTTCTGATTGCCGAGGTTGTCCATGAACATCGCGGCACCGACGGCGGCGACACCGCAGAGTACGAGGTAGACGGCGCACACGATCCACGGTTCGGTGTTGCCGACGGTCGCGATGACGAGCAGGCCGACCAGCTGGATCACGGGAACCCCGATGTTGCCGCCGCCGGCGTTCAGCCCGAGGGCCCAGCCCTTGAGACGCTGCGGGTAGAACGCGTTGATGTTGGTCATCGACGACGCGAAGTTGCCGCCACCGACACCGGCGAGCGCGGCGACGAGCAGGAACGTCGTGTACGACGCACCCGGGTTCAGCATCAGGTACAGCGTGAACACGGTCGGCACCAGCAGCACCAGGGCGCTGAACACGGTCCAGTTGCGGCCGCCGAACCGGGCGGTGGCGACGGTGTAGGGGATCCGGAGGATCGCCCCGACGAGGGTGGGGACGGCGACGAGGAAGAACTTGCCCGCAGCGTCGATGCCGTAGACGTCGGTCGGCATGAACAGGACCATCACGGACCAGATCGACCAGACGGAGAAGCCGACGTGCTCCGCGACTACGGACCAGATCAGGTTCCGCTTGGCGACGTCCTTACCGCCCGCCTCCCAGGCGTCGACGTCTTCCGCGTCCCAGTGCTCGATGTAGTGCTTCTTCACCCGGGCCTCCTCGTTGTGTGGGAGACCCAAAGGTAGAAAACCGGTGTTGCGGCGGTGCTGCGGTCGGTGACCGGGGCGTCAACTGATCCTCACTTTTCAGCCGGGCCGATGTGAGGTTTCCTGCATGTTTCCTAGACGTGTCGAAGAGCGTCCTCGAGTTCGGATTCGGCGTGCCAGCTGTCCTCGAGCATGCGCGGCTTGCACGCCTGGAACGCTGCTATGAGGAGGATCACCACGCCAAAGGTCAGGAATCCGAACGACACGGTCCACCCGCCGGACGCGTCGTGGAACACGCCGAACAGCAGCGGACCGAGGCACGCGACCGCGTAACCCACACCCTGGGTGAAACCGGACAGTGTCGACGATCCGATGTGGCTGCGCGTGCGCAGATTGATCAGCGTCAGCGCCATCGGGAACGTGCTGGGCCCGAGCCCGAGCAGCACGATCCACAGGATGGGCGCGCTCATGGGGGCGAGCAGCAGTCCGCTGAAGGACACGAGGTAGCAGACCGCGCACCCGATCACGATCGGGAACGGGTTGCGCATGCGCGCGCACAGCGTGGGAGCGCCGAACGCCGCGACCAGACCCATGAACGAGAACAGTCCCACCATGGCACCGCCGAACGCCTCGCTCGCGCCTGCGTCCGCGAGGATGTCGGGAATCCAGGTGAACATCGAATACGTGATCATCGACGTCATCCCGAACATGCCGGCCATCCCCCAGCCGACGGGCGAGCGCCACGCGTTGCCGTGAGGACGGTCCGCCGGGAGGTCCGCAGCCGGTGTGGCCGCCACGACCACTGCGCGTCGTCGGGCCCGGGTGAGCAGGACGATCCACGGCACCGCCGCGGCGAAGCCGAGCAGGGCCCAGATCCCGATCGACAGCCGCCAGCCGAATGCCTCCGCGAGCGGGACCGCGACGAACGCGGGCGCGATGGTGCCGATCTGCACGCCGACGATGTACACCGAACTCATCACGGCCAGCCGGTCGGAGAAGTACCGCTTGACGAGTGGGGGAATCACCACGTTGCCGATTCCCATGCCGGCGAGCGCGAGCGCCGACAGTGCGAGCAGCGACCACGTGTCGCTCATCAGTGCCCTCGTCAGCATGCCCACCGCGGCCATCAGCATGGCGACGAGCGCGGTGCGTTCGAGGCCCCACCGCTTCGCGATGAGCGGCGTTCCGAGCCCGAACAGCGCGAACATCGCCGTCGGGACCATCCCGAACACCCCGACGACCGTCGGCGAGAACCCGACGTCCTCCCGAATCTGGGAGGCCAGCGGGCTGAACGACGTGACCGCCAGTCTCAGGACGAGCGCCGACATGGCGATCGCGCAGAAGACGAGGAGGCGGCCGCGTAGAAGAGTCACGAGAGAAATCATAGGATGACCGGATGACCTTTGGAAAACCCGTGCGGCGCTCGAGTCTGATCTCACAGGTCACCGAGCAACTGCGCGACGAGATCTGCAGCGGGCGGTGGGCGGTGGGCGAGAAGATCCCCACCGAGACCGCGCTGTCCGAACTCACGGGCACGGGACGGAACACCGTCCGCGAAGCCGTGCAGGCCCTCGTCCACACCGGGCTGCTGGAACGGCGTCAGGGATCGGGCACGTACGTCGTCGCCACCTCCGACGTCGGGGGCACGCTCGGCAAGTACTTCGCAGGCGCCCACGAGCGCGACGTCACCGAACTACGGCAGGCTCTCGACGTCACGGCCGCCGCCCTCGCCGCCCGGCGACGCACCCCGGACGACGTCGCGCGCCTGCAGACCCTCCTCGACGAACGTCGCCGGTGCTGGGCCGAATCCGACACCGAGGCCGCCGTGGCGGCCGACGTGACTCTGCACCGCGCGATCGTCGAAGCGAGTCACAACGCCGTGTACCTCGAGTTCTACGACTCGCTGCTGCCCTCGATCGCCCAAACCGTCGATCGGCACGTGCACGCGACCGGGGCGGGGTTCCACGACGAGCACGGGCGCCTGATCCAGGCGGTGGTCGACGGCGACGAGACCGCGGCGACCGCGGCCGCTCGGGACCTGTTCGCCGAACTGCTCGTCTAGAGCAGGAGACGCACCACGTCGGCCGTCCGGGCGAGTCCGGGAAACGCCTCCGCCGTGGACCGCGGATGCAGCACGTGGACCGCGAGCCGGAACAGCACCGCGCGCAGCAGCATCTGCGGCCACTCGGGCAGATCCTCCCACCGCCCGATGAGGGCCTCGTCGGCCCCACCCCAGGAGATCGCGTCCACCACCGCCACCGCCGCCGCCCATGACGCGGGACGCCAGTACGGGGTGATGTCGGTGATGCCGGGCGCGAGCGCGCCGGCGAACAGGACGGTGCCGAACAGGTCACCGTGCACCAGTTGATCCGGGCACGTGACGGGTTTGCGCAGCGTCGCGAGACCGGCGATCAGTTCGAGACTCTTCCGCCCGTCGGGGGACGGCGCCTCGAGCTGTTCGGCGCCCTTCGCGCTGCGGAGCGGGATCTTCTCCCACGCGGCCCGGTCCGCCGCCACGAACACGTCGACCTCCGCCCACGGAGCGACCGGGGGCTGCACCAGGAACCGGGGGCGGTCGAGCTGGGAGGTGGCCGCATGGAGACGTCCGGACATCGACACGACCTCGTCGTGCCGGGGTTCGGGTGTGCCCTCGATGAACGTGTCGGCACGCCACCCCGAGACCACGTACCTGCCGTCGGTCGAGCGGACCGGACGGGCGAGCCGCACCCCGTCCACCTCGAGCGTCTCGCGGACCTTGGCGGACCACGCGGCGCGCGCGTGGTCGGCGACGGCTGACAGGACTACGTCTCCACAGAGCCACCCGCCGTCCCAGTCCGCACCGAGTGGGATGGGCTCGACTTCCCGGAGGCCGAACGTGGAGCACACGTGTTGAGGGGGTTGGCCTGTGCTCACGGACTCAACGCTACCGCCGGGTGGGCCGGTGACAGCGCAAGGCGCGCTGGCCGGCGACGGCAATCACGCGTCGGCCGGGACCAGTGGACGAGCGGGGGTCAGTAGACGGGCAGGCTCGTGTCCACCTGTTTCGCCCATGCGATGACGCCGCCCTGCAGATGCGTCGCATCGGAGAAACCCGCCTTTTTCAGCGCGGCCAGCGCCTCCGCCGACCGCACGCCGGTCTTGCAGTGCAGCACGATCGGCTTGTTCTGCGGAAGCTCCGACAGCGCCTCTCCCGACAGAATGCGGTCCTTCGGGATCAGCACCGCACCGGGGAGGTGGACGATGTCCCACTCGACCGGTTCGCGCACGTCGATCAGTTCGATCTCCTTGCCGGAGTCGAGGAGGTCGCGCAGTTCGGTGGCGGTGATGGTCGACCCCGCCGCCGCGGACTGGCCCTCGTCGGAGACGACACCGCAGAACGCGTCGTAGTCGATCAGTTCGGTGATCGGGGTCCGCGCCGGGTCTCGGCGCAACGTGATGGTGCGGTACGTCATGTCGAGCGCGTCGTACACCATCAGCCGTCCGAGCAGCGATTCGCCGATGCCGGTGATCAACTTCACCGCCTCGGTGGCCATGATCGAGCCGATCGACGCGCAGAGCACGCCGAGGACGCCACCCTCGGCGCAGGACGGCACCATGCCGGGCGGCGGCGCCTCCGGGTAGAGGTCGCGGTAGTTGAGTCCGCGACCGTTCGGAGCGTCCTCCCAGAACACGGACGCCTGGCCCTCGAAGCGGTAGATCGAACCCCACACGTACGGCTTGTGGGCCAGCACTGCGGCATCGTTGACGAGATACCGGGTGGCGAAGTTGTCGGTGCCGTCGAGGATGAGGTCGTACTGCTCGAACAGTTCGACGGCGTTGTCGGGCTCGAGGCGCAACTCGTGCAACCGGACGTCGACGTTGTCGTTGATCTCGCGGATCGAATCGCGTGCGCTCTCGGCCTTGGGACGGCCGACGTCGGAGCGGCCGTGGATGACCTGACGTTGCAGGTTGGACATGTCGACCTCGTCGAACTCGACGATGCCGATCGTTCCCACCCCCGCCGCCGCCAGATAGAGCAGGGCCGGCGAGCCGAGACCACCCGCGCCGATGACGAGGACCTTCGCGTTCTTCAGACGCTTCTGCCCGGCCATGCCGACGTCCGGGATGATCAGGTGCCTGCTGTACCGCGCCACCTCGTCCCGGGACAGTTCGGCGTCCGGTTCCACCAACGGCGGTAGTGCCCCGGCGGTCTTCACAGAACGGTCAAGCGACACGGTCCACTCCTGACGATTGCGCGACAGCTTCCGATGTGTCGGACAGCATTTGTGTCGGACAGCATTGAATTCAACACCCCGACGAGGTCCATTCTTCCCTCCCGCGAGCAGTCGCGCGCAGGCAGTCCGGACTCATGCGCGGGGGAACGGCCACGGATTGAAATGGCAGGTCAGGCCATTCATCGGGACGATGCCCTCGGGGTCGAGTCTTGCGATGTCGTTGTTGGCCGTACCGAACGTCTGCTGCATCATCACCGGCGCGAGGCCGCCTTCCGTCTCGCACGGCTGGTGGTCCTGGTAGCCGATGGCGTGGCCGACCTCGTGGTTGATCTGATACTGCCGGTAGGACCCGATGTCGCCCTGGAACGCGATCGCGCCGCGAACCCAGCGGGGCTCGTTGAGGACGACGCGGTCGATGCCGGGGTTGTAGCAGGACACCTCGAGCTGGATGTCGTAGCCGCACGCCTCGCGAATCGTCATCTGGGACGTCAGCGACACGCGGAAGTCGGGGTCGCCCTGGTCGACGCGGCGGAACGCGAACCGAGGGTCCTTCGTCCAGCTCTTCGGGTTCGACAGCGTCTGGTCGACCATCCGGCCGAACGACTCGTCACCGCCGAACCCGGAGGTGTCGACGCCGTCCTCGATCTCGACGCTGTAGGTGAATTCGCGCTCGGTGCCCTCCCCGACCTTCGGCCCGGCCCCGGGGACGATGTGCCAGGTGCCTGCTCCGACCGCTGTGAACGGACCTCCCTCGGGCAGCGCACCCGAGGGAAGTTCGGCGGCGAAGTTGCCGTCCGCCTCCGGCGGGACCCCGATGACGCTCGAACCGTCGGTGTCGCGGGACAGGGTGCCGAAGCCGGGGCTGTCGGTCTCGGCGGTGGTGTCGGTGCCCCCGGTGTCACGGACCGCGTCGACCACGACGAGCACGGTGACGACCAGCAGGATCGGGATGGCATAGGCGCGCCAGCCGTAGGTGGAGACGAACCGGCCGATGCGGCTCTGCTTCCTCACCTGCCGCTCGGGCCGCGGGTTCCGGGGCCTGCCGACGTCGCGGCTGGTCGGGTCCCATTGCGCACGCAGCGGTTGATGCGACTGCGCCCGCGGTGCCGACTGCGACGTGCCGGGACTGCTGCCACGCCGGTCGACACTCCGCGATCGTCGCTCCCCGTCCTCGGAGCTCTGCGGAGCCCGGCCTTGCACCCGCGGTCCTCCTCGGTCAGTCACGCAGCCAGAATCTCACAGTCCGGCACCGCCTCGTCCCAGTGCACCACCCGCTGCTCATTCGGCGTGTCACACGGACGGGATCCGCAACGCCGCGGCTACCGGGGTCACCAGGGTCCCCGGACCCGCATGATGCACCAGTTACCGGTCAGGCAATATCCTTGACTGGGCGAGTCCAGCGAGTCCACCATGAACGGTTCACTACGCGCGGGTATCGTTCACACAGTTACACAGAATGTGACGCGGAATACTTGTGCAGATTGGAAGCGCTATGACTGAACTCGCGGATCGGACGAACTCCGATCGCGATGCCAAAACCGGAAAGGGCACCGGGGCCCGCCGCAGCACGCGACTCCCCCGCGACGCCCGGCGACTGCAGCTACTCGCCGCAGCCAGCGAGGTCTTCGTCACACGCGGATACCACGCTGCCGGTATGGACGAGATCGCCGAGTGCGCCGGTGTGAGCAAGCCCGTCCTGTACCAGCACTTCCCCGGCAAGCTCGAGCTGTACGTGGCCGTGCTGCAGAGCTATGTCGACAGCCTGATCTCCGGCGTGCGGCAGGCACTGCGGTCGACTACGGACAACAAGCAACGCGTCCGCGCCGCGGTGCAGGCGTTCTTCGACTTCGTCGACAACGACTCGCAGGGCTTCCGCCTGGTGTTCGAGTCGGACCTGATGGGTGAGCCGCAGGTGCAGAGCCGTGTCGAGCAGGCGACCGAGGCCTGCGTGGACGCCGTGTTCGACCTCGTCAGCCACGACTCCGGGCTCGACCCCTACCGCGCCCGCATCCTCGCCGTCGGCCTGGTGGGCGCCAGCCAGTTCACCGCGCGGTACTGGCTGGAGGCAGCACGCCCGATCCCGAAGGAAGAGGCGGTCGACACCACAGTCACGCTCGCCTGGGGTGGTCTGTCCCGCGTGCCGCTGCATCCCGAACAGCGCTGACGACACCGACGAGAGAAAGGGCCCGCAGTCGACTCGACTGCGGGCCCTTTCTCGTGTGTTCACTTGGTCGGAGCGAATCCGACCTTGCGGATATCGGACGGGCCGATCTCCACGTAGGCGATCTTGCTGGACTGAACGAGGTACTTGCGTCCCTTGTCGTCCTGCAGAGACAAGATCCCGTCGCCTCCGGCGAGGGCGTCCGAGACCAATGTCTCGACCTCGTCCGGGGTCTGCTCGCTGCTGACGATGAGCTCACGCGGGCTGTCGATTACACCGATCTTGACCTCCACGGTCAACCTCCGAACTCTCCGAGAAACATCAGCTGTCCTGGCCAGGCTAATGCAGTGGCCGCCGCGGGTGCGCGTCCGCGGGCTGTGCCCTGAGCGAACACGACGGCGGTGCCGTCACACGAGTCGCGACGGCGGTGCCGTCAGACCAGACCCAGCACGGCCATGCGTTCGGCGTGCATCTCCTGCATGCGGTCGAACAGCGCTACGACTCCGTTGAGGTCGCCGGACGCGGAGATGACGAGTTCGGTCAGCGCCTCCCGCTGCGCGAGGACGAACTGGGCCTGGGTGATGGCCTCGCCGAGCAGGCGCCTGCCCCACAGCATGAGGCGGTCCTTGTCGCGGTTGCTGGCCTTGATGGCCTGCTGCACCTCGTGGACGACGAACTCCGAGTGACCGGTCTGCGAGAGCACTTCCTCGACCGTCCGCGAGGCCTCGGCGGGCAGGGAGTGCCCGATCTCGCGGTAGAAGTCCGCGGCAATCCCGTCGCCGACGTACGCCTTCACCAAAGCCTCGAGCCACGTCGACGGGGCCGTGGACGCGTGGTAGTTGTCCAGTGCGCGGACGAACGGGTCCATCGCCTCGAAGATGTCGAACCCGCGGGCCGTCAGAGCCTTCTCGAGCATCTCGAAGTGCCCCATCTCGGCGGCCGCCATGCTCGCGAGCGCCACTTTGCCCTGCAGGGTGCGCGCCATCTGCGCGTCCTCGGACAACCGGTAGAACGCGGAGATCTCGCCGTACGCGAGGACCGCGAAGAGTTCACTGACCCCGGGGTGATCAGCGGGAATGGTGGAATCAGAGGATGCAGGCGTGTTGGGCTCCATGGCGCCACAGCCTAGTGCGTCGGGCAGTGATGTTTGCCATGAGTAACCAGTTGCGGGGCGTTCACCGGCTACAATGATCGTGGGTAACCGCTCGCGACCACGTTCGTCTCCACCGAGAACGCGGGTCGAGCGATGATCGAACGCGGTCAGACCAGCGGTTCCCACCGATAATGTGCGCGCACCTGATCGACGGTCCCAGCCGCGCCTCGCCGGAATCTTCGATTTCTGTGCTGAGGCAGAGGCAGGATCGACTCGAAAGAGGACATCGACGAGAGCGTCGACTGGGAAATCGGGCCGACCAGCGGCCTGGCCCTTACCTCGTGCGTGCGTGCAGCTACGAGGAAGGCCAGTCCCCTGAGCAAGATCACTGTCGACCATGAAGACGACGCCACCGAGACCACGCTCTCGGCGCAACTCGACTCCACCCACGTCGCCCCCACGTTCGCCGAGCTCGGAGTGCGTGACGAAATCGTTCGCGCGCTCGACGAGATCGGCATCCAGCGCACCTTCGCCATCCAGGAGCTGACGCTCCCCCTCGCCCTCGCAGGCGACGACCTGATCGGTCAGGCCCGCACGGGCATGGGCAAGACGTTCGGTTTCGGCGTCCCGCTGCTCCACCGCATCTCCTCCGGCACCACCGGGACCGCTGCGCTCGACGGCACGCCCCGGGCACTGGTCATCGTTCCCACCCGCGAGCTGTGCATCCAGGTCACCAAGGATCTCGAGGGCGCGGCGAAGTACCTGAAGGGCGAGAAGAACGAGCTCGAGGTTCTCGCCATCTACGGCGGCCGCCCCTACGAGACGCAGATCGCGACCCTGCAGAAGGGCGCGGACGTCGTCGTCGGCACCCCGGGCCGCCTGCTCGACCTGGCCAACCAGGGCCACCTGATCCTGGGCAAGGTCGAGGTCCTCGTCCTGGACGAGGCCGACGAGATGCTCGACCTGGGCTTCCTGCCCGACATCGAGCGCATCCTGGGAATGGTCCCGGACAAGCGGCAGACGATGCTGTTCTCGGCCACCATGCCCGGCCCGATCATCACGCTGGCCCGCACGTTCCTCACGCAGCCGACGCACATTCGCGCCGAGCAGGCCGACGACTCGGCGGTGCACGACCGCACCACCCAGCACATCTACCGGGCGCACGCGCTGGACAAGGCGGAGATGGTCGCCCGCGTGCTGCAGGCCGACGGCCGCGGCGCGACGATGATCTTCACCCGCACCAAGCGCACCGCGCAGAAGGTCGCGGACGAACTCACCGAGCGTGGGTTCGCCGTCGGTTCCGTGCACGGCGACCTCAACCAGGTCGCCCGCGAGAAGGCGTTGAAGGCGTTCCGCTCCGGCAAGATCGACGTGCTCGTCGCGACGGACGTCGCGGCACGCGGCATCGACATCGACGACGTGACGCACGTCATCAACTACCAGTGCCCGGAGGACGAGAAGACGTACGTCCACCGGATCGGCCGGACCGGCCGCGCGGGCCGCACCGGCATCGCCGTGACCCTCGTGGACTGGGACGACATTCCCCGCTGGCAGCTCATCGACAAGGCCCTCGGCCTCGGTATCCCCGATCCGGTGGAGACGTATTCCAGCTCACCGCACCTGTACGAGGAACTGTCGATTCCGGACGAGGCCACCGGCACGATCAAGCGCGCCCGCGCCGAGAAGGCCGAGAAGGCCGCGGCCGAGCAGGACGAGAACGCCGAGCTGGGCGAGAGGACCGAACGCACGGAGCGCCCGGCGCGCACCCGGACCCGGCGCCGCACCCGCGGTGGCCGTCCCACCGATTCGGTGGGCCCCAAGTCCGTGTCACCGGAGCCGACGGCACCCGAATCCGCCGCTTCGGGGACGGACGCCGACGGCGAGGGCGCATCCAAGCCTCGTCGGCGCCGTCGCCGCCGGACCACGAAGGTCGGCGCCGCCGCGACGAACGCGGAGTAGCCGGCCACCGTGCTCGCACCTGAGCGGCGCTCGCGCGCCGATCTCGTCGTCGCGGCCGGAATCGCACTCGCGGTGGTGGTCGCCATCACCGTGGTGTGGTTCCGCAGCGACGCCCGGGGTACCACTTCGGTCACCGCGGCCGAGCCGCCCGCCGCGGCCGTCACGGCCCTGACCGTGCCCGAGACGCTGAATCCGATCTGGGACTCCGCCAGCCCCGCCACGGCCGCACCCCTCGTCGTCGGCGGTGCGGCCGTCACGGCTGAGGGCGGAGCCGTCGTGGGACGCGACCGCATGTCGGGCACCGAACTGTGGCGGTACGAACGTGACCTCGCACTGTGCGGTGTGACGACGTCCTGGGACAAGGTCGTGGCCGTGTACCGCGACCATCGCGGATGCTCGCAGGTCACCGAACTCGACGGCGGCACCGGTCAGCGGCTGGCGCAGCGGAACAGCGACGCGGATGCCGCGGTGTCGGTGACCTCCGACGGCACCTATGTGGCGTCGCTCGGCGACAGCCGCCTGGAACTGTGGCGCTCCGACCTGGTGCGGACGGTGGAGTACGGCCGGGTGGACGCACCGGTGAATCCCAAGAAGCAGCCCCGCAGCGGGTGCACCCTGATCGACGCCGGTTCGAGCAGTAGCCGGCTCTCGGTTCTCGAGCGCTGTCCCGGCGAGGTGGCCGATCGCCTGACGGTCATGAACCCCTCGCCGAAGGACAACCAGGAACCCGATGAGTACGGCTCCAGCGTCCTCGCGGGTGTCGACGCCGGTGTCGAGGGTGCCCGCATCCTCGGGGTGTCGGGCGAGACGACGGCCGTGTATCTCCCCGCCGGGAAGACGTCCGGCCCGCGGATCGGCCTCTTCGACGGCACCGGCAACGCCGTGTCCGAGTACGCACTGTCCGGTCCGGTGGGATCGGACCCGGTCACCTCGACGGGCAGTTCGGTGATCACGTGGTGGACCGGTTCCGAAGTGGTGTCCCTCGGCACCTCCGACCTCGCCCCGCGCTGGGCCTTTCCGGGCGCTCTCGGTCCCGGTGCCGTGATGGCCGGCGACCTGCTGGTTCCGGTGGACTCCGGCATCGCCGTGCTCGACCTGTCGACCGGAGCCTTGCTGCGGACGATCCCCGTGGCGCGCGACACCCGGACCGGTCCGATCACCACGACCGTGGCCGGAGACGTCGTCCTCGAACAGCGTGCGGACAGGGTCGTGGCGTTGCGCTGACGCGACGGCTCACCCGGGTTCGGCGAACACGACGAGATAGCCGTCGAGGTCGCGGATCCAGATCTCGCGGTGTCCCGCACTGGGATTGACGTGCACGTCGGTGATCACGTCGGCACCCACTTCCCGCAGTCGCGCGACGGTCGCGTCGAATTCGGCGGCCTCGAACCAGATCGCCACCCCGTTGCCCCGCGGGAGTGCCGGATCACCGATGGTGCCGTGGTGGTGCCCCTCGTCGAGCCGGTGCAACTGCAGCACCATGTGCCCGTCGACGAGAAGTTGCTCGTAGTCGGGTCCACCGTGCCCGCTACGCGCGTCGAGGATGGTCCGATACCACTCGCCGGACCGTTCGACGTCGCCGACGGCGAGGAGCGGCTGAGCCCGAATCCTGGGGGTGTCGAGCCGGGGTGCGTCTGTCATGGTGAGAACGTTATCGCCGCGCCCTCCCCCGCACTTGGACGAATGAGCGCTCCACACCCGTCACCGGAACGTCGCGCGGTACGCGGTGGGTGAGACGCCGACCGTGCGCGAGAGGTGCTGTCGCAGCGACGTCGCCGTGCCGAAGCCCGCGGCCCCGGCCACGTCCTCGACCGGCAGATCGGTGTTCTCCAGCAGTTCACGCGCGCGCATGATCCGCTGTTCGAGAATCCACTGCGTCGGCGACATCCCCGTTTCGGCGCGGAATCGCCGCGTGAACGTACGCACGCTCATCGACTCCCCCGCGGCCAGCTCCCGCAGCGACAGCGGTTGATCGAGCCGGGTCAGTGCCCGGGCCCGCGCTCCCGCGGTCGACGCGCCGTCGGCCTCCGGGACGGGTTCGGTGATGAACTGTGCCTGACCACCGCTGCGGTGGGGCGGCACCACCGTTCCCCGCGCCACCTCGTTGGCCACCGACGCCCCGTGATCGACCCGAATCATGTACAGGCACAGATCGATTCCCGAGGCGACGCCCGCGGCGGTGAGGACTCCGCCGTCGTGGGTGTAGAGCACCCCGGGGTCGAGGCGAACGTGGGGGTAGAGCCGCCGGAACGCGTCGGCCGACTTCCAGTGCGTGGTGGCGCGCCGGTTGTCGAGGAGACCGGCCGCCGCGAGCACGAACGACCCGGTGCAGATCGACGCCATCCGGGTGCCGGTGCGAATGTGTGCGAAGGCGTCGGCGAGCGCGCGGGGCAGGCATCCGTCGTCGGGCGGGTCGTAGTCCTGGTCCGAGGCCGGGACCACGACGGTGTCGGCCGTGCCGAGCAGTGCGGGACCGTGCTCGACGGCGATCGTCACGTCGCTGTCGGTGCGGACGGCGCCGGGTGTGAGTGCGCACGTCAGGACTTCGTACAGCGGTTTGCCGTCCCGCGACCGCGCCTCCCCGAACAGGCGGTGGACGATGCCGAACTCGATCGGGAGAACGCCGTCACGCACGAATACGACCACGCGATGCGGACGCACGGCCGGCGGCGAGACTGCGATATCGGACATGGCCCGATTATTTCACATAGTGTCCCTCCGGCCACTGTCGCGACGGCATTCACGCACGCATGATCGGAGGAGTCACGACGACACGGAGCGGAAGGTGGACCATGAAGATCCTGTGGGTATCGGCGCATCCCGAGCCGAAGTCCCTCAACGCCGCACTGCGCGGTGACGCGCTCGCCGCGCTGCGCGAGGCGGGCCACGAGGCACGGACCTCCGACCTCTACGCGATGCGCTGGAACCCGGTGGTGACGGCAGCGGACTTCGGCCACGACCCACACCGTCGCCTCCGGGTCGGCGCGCGGTCGGGGCAGGCGTTGACCGAGGGAACCCTCGCCCCCGACATCCGGGCGGAACAGCGCAAGCTCGCCTGGGCAGACACGGTGATCGTGCAGTTCCCGCTGTGGTGGTACGGCATGCCCGCGATCCTCAAAGGCTGGTTCGACCGCGTCTTCGTCGAAGGGTACGGCTACGGTGTGCGCCGCACGGACGGTTCCACCCGGCGATACGGCGACGGCACCCTCGCGGGCAAGCGGGCGATGACGGTCGTCAGTTTCGGCGGCAGCGCGGACAGCGTCGGACCGCGCGGGATCAACGGCCAGATGGACGAGGTCCTGTTCCCGATCCATCACGGAATCTTCTGGTACACGGGGATGTCCGTGCTGCCGCCGGTCCTGATCGACAGCGCGGACCGACTGTCCGCCGACCACTACCCCGGCCTCGCGGCCCGGTTGATCGATCGCCTCGCCGGTCTGCCCGCCGACGCGCCGTTGCCGTTCCGTGCGCAAGACGGCGGCGACTACGACGACCGCTTCGTGCTGCGGGAAAATCTCGCCCCCGGGCTCACGGGAGTGCGCGCCCACTACGCGGTCCCCGGGTAACCGCTCTCAGGGATTCGAGGTGGAGTCCACACCCACCGAGCACTGCAACGTGTTCTAATTCACGACATGGCAACCTACGTGATCACCGGCGCGGCCTCGGGTATCGGAGCGGCGAGTCGCCGCCGACTCGAAGCCGCAGGCCACACCGTCCTCGGCGTCGACCGAGCGCAGACCGACGTGGTGGCGGACCTGTCGACCCCCGGCGGACGAGCCGCGGCCGCGGCCGCGGTCGACGACGCGACCGGGGGCGTCGTGGACGGTCTCGTCTGCTGCGCCGGACTGGGGTCGCTGTCCCACGTCCCGGGCGGCACACTCGTCGCCGTCAACTACTTCGGAGCCGTCGAACTGGTGACCGCCCTGAAGCCCGCCCTGCAACGCGCCGACGCCGCCTCGGTGGTGGTGATCTCGTCGAGCAGCACCACCACGCAACCGGGGATCCCCGACCATCTGGTGACCGCGTGCCTGGACGGCGACGAAGCGGAGGCGAGGCGCATCGGCGACGAGGTGACCGCGATCCCCGCGTACCCGGCTTCCAAGCTGGCGCTGGCCTGGTGGATCCGCCGTGAAGCCGTGCGACCCGAATGGATCGGCGCCGGGATACGGCTGAACGCGATCGCGCCGGGCATGATCGACACCCCGATGACCAGCGGAGACGATCTCGACCCCGAATTGGCGAAGGCGCTGGACTTCTACCCCGTGCCACTCGGCCGGCGCGGACGTCCGGACGAGATCGCCGCGCTCGTCGAATTCCTGCTCGGACCGGGGTCGACGCTGCTCTGCGGAAGCGTCGTCTTCGCCGACGGGGGCACGGATGCCCAGTTACGCCAACAGGATTGGCCCGCGGCGTGGAATCCCACGACGGAGGAACTTACTCGGCACTTCCAGGCGAAAACGTAGCGAGTTCCGATCCCGCCCAGTGCTTGGCGAGGTTCTCGGCCAGGTCCCGGTACGCCTGGGCGCCCTTGTTCTTCCGCCCCGCCAGGACGGTGGCGCCCGAGGCCGTCGCCTCCGCGAAACGCACCGTCCGCGGGATCGGCGGAGCGAGGACCGGCAGGTTGTAGCGGTCCGAGACGTCGGAGAGCACGTCGCGGCTATGGGTGGTGCGGGCGTCGTACAGCGTCGGCAGCGCGCCGAGCAGCACCAGGTCGGGGTTGGTGATCTGCTGCACCTCCGTGACCGTCCGCAGCAACTGCCCCACACCGCGGTGCGCGAGCGTCTCGCACTGCAGCGGCACCAGTACCGATTGCGCCGCCGTGAGCCCGTTGAGCGTGAGGACGCCGAGCGAGGGCGGGCAGTCGATGATGACGGTGTCGTAGTCGTCCAGCAGCGGCGCCAGAGCACGCTTGAGGGCGAACTCGCGACCGGGGCGCATGAGCAGCAACGCTTCCGCGCCCGCGAGATCGATCGTCGCCGGGAGCAGCGCCACACCGTCCTCGGTGTCGATCACCGCGTCCTGCGCCGCCAGATCGCCCGTCAGCACCTCGTGGACCGAGGCTTCCAAACGGTCGGGGTTGTGCCCGAGGGAGAACGTCAGACACCCCTGTGGGTCGAGGTCCACCACCAGAACCCTCTGCCCCAGCGCGACGAGGGCCGCACCGAGAGAGGCCACCGTGGTGGTCTTCGCGACCCCACCCTTCTGATTTGCCACTGCAAGAACCGTTGTCACGGCTCGATCCTTACCTACTTCGTCGCCGGAGGCGAGCCATACACGCAGATTGACTGACATGATGGATGGATGCCACCCAGTGATTCGCCGCGCGGCCGTCGGATCGTCCTCCTCCGACATGGCGAAACGGAGTGGGCCCGTTGGGGTAAACACACCGGTCGAACCGACGTCCACCTCACCGAACTGGGCGAATCCCAGGCGCGGGGGATCGGTCCGGCGATGGACGCACTCGAACTGCGCGACCCCCTCGTGATCGTCAGCCCGCGGCAACGCGCCCGGGAGACTGCGGAACTGGCGGGACTGAAGATTCAGCGCACCTGGGACGCCCTCGCCGAATGGGATTACGGCATCTACGAGGGCATGACGACCCCGGAGATCAGGCAGCAGGTGCCCGACTGGACCGTATGGACCCATCCCTGCCCGCGTGGGGAGCAGGCCGAACAGGTACACACCCGGTGCGACCTCGTGTTGTCCGTCGCGCATTCACAACTCGTCGACCGTGACGTGATCCTGGTCGGGCACGGGCACTTCTCCCGCGCGCTCATCGCCCGCTGGGCGGAACTTCCCGTCAGCGAGGGCCGCCGCTTCGCGATGGCGCCCGGCGCGTACTCCGTCCTCGGCTTCGAGCACGGGGCGCAACAGGTGATCAGCCACAACGTGACCACCGAGAAAGGTGCCCGATGATCAGACGCGCAGTGCCCGAGGACGTCGCCGCGATCACCGCCATGATCTACGAACTCGCCGATTATCAGAAGGCCCGCGACGAGTGCACCGTCACCGCCGAGCAGATGGACGACGCCCTGTTCGGTCCGCGGCCGTCGACGTTCGCCCACGTCGCCGTCAGTGACGACGACCGGGTGGTCGGAATCGCGGTCTGGTTCCGGAACTTCTCCACCTGGGACGGAACGCACGGCATCTACCTGGAGGACCTGTTCGTCAGCCCGTCCGAGCGCGGTTCGGGGCACGGCAAGGCCCTGCTCGCCACACTGGCGAAGGAGTGCGTCGACAACGGCTACACCCGGTTGTCGTGGTCGGTGATCAATTGGAACAAGCCGTCGATCGCGTTCTACGAGTCGCTGGACGCACACCCGCAGGACGAATGGACCACGTACCGGCTCACCGGGGATCCGCTCGGTCGCCTCGCCGCCGAGGTGAGCTAGCGGTCCGTCGGGTTATCGGCGTCGGCATCGGCGTCCTGCCCGTACTCGGCTGCCAGCCACTTCGACGTGGGACTGCTGAACAGGCACCCGAGGGCCGCCACCACGATGACGCCGAGGAGCACACCGAAGAACGGCTGGTGCGAATCGGTGAGCAGCGACCATGCCACCGGGAGCAGGAGCAGCTGGGCGACGATCGCGATGGCCCGTCCCCAGCGCCGGCCGAAGATCAGAGCGAGTCCGGCGGCGAGCACCGCGCCACCGAGAATCGCGAACCACGCCGCGGTTCCGTATCCACTGCTGACACTCTGGTCGTGTCCGAGCAGACCTCGAATCACCAGCACGACGGCCACGCCGACGGCGACCGCGCCCTCGAGCGCCACCAGGGCGCCCGCCGCGCGGACCGTGGTGGGCGTGGACTTGCGGAGAGACGGATTCGGCACGTCGGCCAGCCTAGAACACCCCGTCGCCATCGGCCTCGGGACGGTGACACCGTCTCCCCCGGCTAGGCTTGGGCCCCGTGCGCGCGCTGCTGATCGTCAACCCCAATGCCACGTCGACGACCCCGGCCGGGCGCGATCTCCTCGCCCACGCACTGTCGAGCCGCGTGCGATTGACGGTGGCGCACACGACTCACCGTGGCCATGCCGCCGAGCTGGCGCAGCAGGCGTGCGTGGACGGCATGGGCCTGATCATCATCCACGGCGGCGACGGCACCGTGAACGAGGTGGTCAACGGCCTGCTCGGCACCCCGGCACCGACATCTATGAGCGCGGTGACGGTGGGACCCATTCCCCCGATCGCCGTCGTTCCCGGCGGTTCCGCCAATGTCTTCGCCCGCTCGCTCGGCATCGCGCCCGACCCGGTGGACGCCACCAACCAGCTCATCGATCTCCTCGCCCGCAGGCAGCGGCGCCGGATCGGCCTCGCGCACTGTGACCACCGCTGGTTCACGTTCAACGCCGGCCTCGGCTGGGACGCCCAGGTGTGTGAGGCGGTCGACATGCACCGCGAGAACGGTCGCCCGGCCACACCGGCGCAGTACGTCCGCGCGGCGGTCCGGGTGTTCTTCCGATCGAAGTACGCCGACCCGACGCTCACCGTCGAGGTTCCCGATCGTGACCCGGTCGAGGGCGTTCATTACGCGTTCGTGTCGAACGCGAGTCCGTGGACCTATCTCAACAAGCGCGAAGTTCACACGAATCCCGACACCACGTACGACACCGGACTCGGCGTTTTCGCGATGAAGTCCACCGCGATCCTCACGACGCTGCGGGTGGCCCGGCAGCTGCTGACCCCCGGCACCCGCCCGAAGGCGAAGAAACTCGTCCGGGTCGACGACGTCCCCTGCGTGCGGATCTCCGCCACGGAGCCCATCGGACTCCAGATGGACGGCGATTACATCGGATTGCGCAAGGTGGTCGAGTTCGTGTCGGTACCGGACGCGCTGGACGTGGTCGCACCGGCTCGACCCTGAGCGCAACTCGGGAATACCCGTTTTCACCTAGCGGGAACTGCCTGCAGGAGGTACAAAGGACTGCGCACTTCGTAGGGCAGCCTAACTACGTGAGCTCCCCCACGGTGCGGCGGTTTTCTATTGACATCCCGCCAGTTCGTGAAAGCATTCACAAGCAACAGTGCGGAAACATTCTCTACGCACACATGAACTCACCAAGACGAAACGGTGCACGACGCACCCAGTTAAGGAGCAGAAGGATGGACTGGCGCCACAAGGCAATCTGTCGCGACGAAGACCCCGAGTTGTTCTTCCCTGTGGGCAACAGCGGTCCGGCTCTCGCGCAGATCGCCGATGCCAAGGTTGTCTGCAACCGCTGCCCGGTGACCGCCGATTGCCTCTCGTGGGCACTCGAGTCGGGCCAGGACGCCGGTGTGTGGGGCGGCATGAGCGAAGACGAGCGACGCGCACTCAAGCGCCGCAACGCTCGGACGCGTGCACGCACCACCGTCTGACACTTCAGAGGGAGACGGGCCCGGCACCACATGGTGCCGGGCCTTTTGCTTGCCCCGAGGCGATCAGTAGCGTGGTCCACGGCGCCCCAGCGGTACCCGCAACACGGCATCCGTTCCCCCCTCGGCCCCCGGATGCAATCCGAGGGAGCCGTTCAACTCGGCGGCCACCAGGGTCCGCACGATCTGCAGACCGAGGCGGTCGGACCGCTCCAGGCTGAATCCTGGCGGCAATCCCCTCCCGTCGTCGTGGATCACGACGTCCAGCCACCGCGCGGACCGTTCGGCCCGCATCGTGACCGTGCCCGGGGCGCCCGGTTCGAACGCATGCTCGATCGCGTTCTGCACGAGTTCGGTCAGCACCATCACCAGCGGCGTGGCCCGTTCCGCGGAGAACACCCCGAAACTGCCCTCCCGGCGGACCTTGATCGGCGTGCTCACCGTCGCCACGTCGGACAGGATCGGCACGAGACGGTCGACGACCTCGTCGAGGTCCACCTCCTCGTCCACCGACATCGACAACGTGTCGTGCACGAGGGCGATCGAGGTGACGCGGCGCACGGATTCGCTGAGCGCCTGCCGGGCCTCCTCGTTGTTGGTGCGGCGGGCTTGCAGTCGCAGCAGCGCCGCGACGGTCTGCAGGTTGTTCTTCACCCGGTGGTGGATCTCGCGGATCGTCGCGTCCTTGCTGAGCAGAGCACGATCCCGCCGCTTGACCTCGGTGACGTCGCGCACGACCACGGCGGCGCCGACCCGCTTCCCGCCGGGTTTGAGCACCAGCGCCCGGAGCAGGACCGTCGCCCCCCTGGCCTCGATCTCCATGCGGCGGCCGGGCTTGTCGGCGATCGTGTCGCGGATGTACCCGGCGACTTCCTGCGACTCGAACGGGTCCGTCACGAGCGACCGGGTGGTGGCGGCGAGGTTCTGACCGATCAGGTCCGAACTGAGACCCATCCGGTGATAGGCGGACAGCGCGTTGGGACTGGCATAGACCACGCTGCCGTCGGTGTCGAGGCGAATGAAACCGTCGCCGGCGCGGGGGCTCGAGTTGGTGTCCGAGCGCGCCTCGCGGATGGGGAAGGTGCCGTCACTGATCATCTGGCACAGATCCTCGGCGCAGTCGAGATACGCGACCTCGAGCGGGCTCTGCGCCCGCTGATGCGACAGGTTCGTGTCGCGGCTCAGGACGGCGATCACCTCACCGCCCCACCGCACCGGCACCGCTTCCCCGCGCGGCGGCAGGCCGGCGTGACCGCCGCCGGCCTCGGGCCGGACGACACTCCCCTGGACGAGTGCCTGCAGCACCTG
This sequence comes from Rhodococcus sp. NPDC056960, assembly GCF_042674125.1. NCBI lineage: Bacteria > Bacillati > Actinomycetota > Actinomycetes > Mycobacteriales > Nocardiaceae > Rhodococcus > Rhodococcus sp. NPDC056960. The sequence goes on from NZ_JBHURF010000021.1 coordinate 141,437, forward strand.
CGGGTGTTCGGACTCCGACACGACCGTCCCGACGACATCCTCCGGGAACGCGGTCGACGCGGTGGTGGGCCTGCAGTGCGCGACACAGATCACGGTGCCGGCCGGGTCGGTGGCCGCGGAGTCCGTTCCGACCCAGAGCAGGACGTCCGCGAAGGAGAGGTCGGCGAGCAGCTGCCATTCGCCGACCACCCGCTGGAGATGGTCGACGGCCTCCCCCGGCAGGTCGGTGTGTTCGGCGAGCAGGTCGCTCAGTGTGGACATCGTCGGTGGTGTCAGCTCAGGAGATGACCGCGATCAGGTCGCCCTGCTGGATCACGTCGCCGACCTTGACGTCCACGGAGGTGACCGTGCCGGGCTCTTCGGCGATGACGGGGATCTCCATCTTCATCGACTCGAGGATGACGAGCGTGTCGCCTTCCTTCACCTCGTCACCCGCGCTCACCACAACCTGGTACACCGTCGAAACCATTTCGGCCCGCACGTCTTCTGCCATCGTGATCCTTCACTCCCGGGTGTCGAGAAAGCCCTGTTGCAAGGACACCCAACCACACGTGGAAGACTGTGGTGAAAAGAAGGGAGATCTACTCATGGGTAAGCGTGGTCGCAAGAAGCGCAGTCGCAAGGGCAACGCCGCAAACCACGGCAAGCGTCCCAACGCCTGACGCGCCGTAGAAACGCACCAGGGGCCGGAAAGCATCGCTGCTTTCCGGCCCCTGACTGCTGTTCTGACGGGTCAGTCCTCGGGATCGGTATTGGTGATGAGGATCGTCCGCCGCAATTCGATGGAGAGCCTCTGACGCAGGCTTTCCGGTGCGTGCTCGCCGCCGCACTTGCGGTTCACGAGGCTCTTCACCTTCTCCTCGATTCCGTACGCCTCGAGGCACGATCCGCACTCGTCGAGATGTCGCTGCAGCCGCGCCCTCGACGCCTCGTCGCATTCGCGGTCCAGCATCAGCCAGACGTCCGCGATGACGGCGGAGCAGTCGAGCTGCTCGAATTCGTCCTGCTCGCTCACCGGGAAACCTCCTGCTCCGAATTCACGACAGCGCCGGCGGGCACATCATCGGTGCCCCCACGATTGAATCCACGTTCACGCGCGACGTCCGCGAGGAGGCCTCGCAGCTGCTTGCGCCCCCGGTGCAGTCGCGACATCACGGTCCCGATGGGGGTGCCCATGATCTCGGCGATCTCCTTGTAGGGAAAACCCTCGACGTCGGCGTAGTAGACGGCCATCCGGAACTCCTCCGGCAGGGCTTGGAGCGCTTCCTTGATGTCGTCGTCGGGGAGCGCGTCGAGTGCCTCGACCTCCGCGGACCGCAGACCGGTCGACGAATGTTCCGCGGTCGCCGCCAACTGCCAGTCGGTGATCTCGTCGGTGGGGTACTGCGCGGGCTGGCGTTGCTTCTTGCGGTACGAGTTGATGTACGTGTTCGTGAGAATGCGGTACAGCCACGCCTTGAGATTGGTGCCCTCACGAAACGAACGGAACGCCGTGTAGGCCTTCACGTACGTTTCCTGCACGAGATCCTCGGCGTCGGCCGGGTTCCTGGTCATCCTCAGAGCAGCGCCGTACAGCTGATCCAGAAGTGGGAGCGCATCCCTTTCGAAACGCGCGATCAACTCGTCCTGTGGCTCGGCTTGTTCTGCCGTCGGACGGTCATGTTCCTGCACGCTGATCCCTTCGGTCGCCGTGGGCGTCAAGGTTACCGCCAACCGGAGACGCGACGTGGGCTCCATTACCGAGGACATCACGATACGGACCACTCCCTTCGATGCACGCTGATCTTCACCACGTACCAACACGCCTCCCGGCCGCAGTGTTCCCCGACCGCGTGGCACGGTGCCGGACCCGGGGTGGCACAGTGTCTGTCCATGGCCGGAACTGCCACTCCCGCGACGTCACTGCTCGACAAGCACCGCATCGTCCACGCCGTGCACAGCTACGCGCACGACGCGCGGGCTGACTCGTACGGTTCCGAGGCCGTCGACGCGCTGGGTGCCACCGTCGGTGTCACCGCCCACCAGGTGTTCAAGACGCTCGTGATCAAACTCGACACCGGCAAGCTGGCGGTCGCGGTGCTGCCGGTGCCGGAGAAACTGTCGCTGAAGGCGGCGGCGGCGGCGCTCGGCGCGGGAAAGGCCGTGATGGCGGACCGCGCCGAGGCCGAGCGGTCCACCGGGTACGTCTTCGGGGGCATCTCCCCGCTCGGCCAGCGCAAGCCTCTTCCGACGGTCGTCGACTCCTCGGCGCTCGACTGGGACCGGGTGCTGTGCAGCGCCGGCAGGCGCGGACTGGAGATCGAACTCGCGCCCGCCGACCTGGTACGGCTCAGCGGAGCCGTCACCGCGGCGGTCACAGCAGGCTGATCTGCTCCCCCACCTGCGCCTCGTCACGACCGGTGGCGTCCGGGTCGAGAAGTTCGGGTCCGTTGTTCTTCACGCTGTTCACCAGTGTGGACACCCGCCGGACCGTGATGTCGGCGATGGCGTCGGGTGATACCTCGAGCAGATCCGTCGACGCGGGGTGCTCGGGATCGAGCCACCCGGCCCAGCGGTCGCGGGGCATCACCAACGGCATCCGGTCGTGCACGTTCTCGAGCTGCGCAACGGAGTCGACCGTGATGATGCTGCAGCTCAGGACCGGGGGCGACTCCGCGACCGCGGGGTCGTGCCACACGGACCACAGCCCGGCCATGTACAGGCGGGAGCCGTCGTCCGGCGACATGTAATACGGAATCTTCTTCGCCTTGCCCGCCTTCTTCCCGGCGGGCGCCGGATCGACCTCCGTCTGCCACTCGTACCAGCCGTCCATCGGAACGAGGCAGCGCTTGTATTTGAAGGCGTTCCGGAATGCCGGTTTGGTGTCGACGGAATCCGCTCGCGCGTTGAACAGCACCGGCCCCTTGCCGAGTTCCTTCGTCCACGACGGGACGAGCCCCCACCGCATTCGCCGGATCCGGCGGGCGTCGTGACGGTCGACCACCGTCAGCACTTGAGTCGTCGGTGCGACGTTGTAGTCGGGCGGACTCTCGTCGTCGCCCGACTCGTCGATCGCATCGAGGTCGACCGCGAGTGTCGCCGGATTCGCAGTGGTCGCATACCTGCCGCACATGCCCACCAGAGTGGCACGAACCACCGACACCCGCGACACGCCGCCCACCCCGCCCGGCGGCCCGTCCGATAGGCGAAGATGGAGACCGTGAGCCTGAGCCTGTGGAACGCCCCCCGTGCCGAAGCGCCCGTCGTCGCGACGGTCGCCCTCCCCGGATCGAAGTCGATCACCAATCGCGCGCTGATCCTCGCCGCACTCGCGGACGGGCCGTCCACCCTCACCGGAGCACTGCGCAGCCGCGACACCGACCTCATGATCGACGCCCTCCGCACACTCGGAACAAGCATCGACACCGTCGATGCCGACACCACGCTGCGCGTCACACCGGGCCGGTTCCGGGGCGGTGCGGTCGACTGCGGGCTCGCCGGCACCGTGATGCGGTTCCTTCCGCCGGTCGCGGCACTCGCCGACGGAACCGTCCACTTCGACGGCGACGAGCAGGCCCGCACCCGCCCCCTCGACACCATCCTGAACGCGCTGCGCGGGCTCGGCGCGGACATCGACGGCGACTCCCTCCCCTTCACCGTGCGCGGCGCGGGCTCGCTTCGCGGTGGACGAGTCACCATCGACGCCTCGGGCTCGTCGCAGTTCGTCTCCGGGCTGCTGCTCTCGGCGGCCGCATTCGACGAGGGCGTCACGGTCCATCACGACGGCAAGACGGTCCCGTCGATGCCGCACATCGACATGACCGTCGACATGCTCCGCGAATCGGGTGTCGAGGTGTCGACCCCCGCGACCGGTGGCGAGGCCGACACGTGGCGGGTGAGCCCCGGCGTCGTGCGGGCGATCGACCGGGCGATCGAGCCCGACCTGTCCAACGCCACCGCCTTCCTGGCCGCCGCCGCCGTCACCGGCGGTGAGGTGACGGTCCCGCTGTGGCCGAGCCGGACGACGCAACCCGGCGACGCGATCCGCGAGATCCTGCTGGCGATGGGAGCGGACGTCCGGCTGGACGGGTCGAACCTGACGGTCCGCGGCCCGCAGAAGCTGACCGGGATCGACATCGATCTGCACGACGTGGGCGAACTCACCCCCACCGTCGCGGCACTCGCCGCTCTCGCCGACGGCACGTCCCACCTGCGCGGCATCGCGCACCTGCGCGGTCACGAGACCGACCGGCTGGCCGCTCTCGCGCACGAGATCAACGCGCTGGGCGGAAACGCCACCGAGACGGAGGACGGCCTCACCATCGTCCCGGCAGACCTGCACGGTGGGACGTGGCGCTCCTACGCCGACCACCGGATGGCGACCGCCGGGGCCATCGTCGGCCTGACGGTCGACGACATCCGGATCGAGGACGTCGGAACCACTGCCAAGACCCTTCCCGGGTTCGAGAACCTCTGGGCCACAATGCTGTCCGCAGGCACAGCGACCGAACGGAAGGCGAGCTTCTGAGCCGCAGGCAGTACGACGAGTCCGACGTCCGGGTGCGCCCGGGCCGAGGCACGCGTCCGCGCACCAAGACCCGGCCGGAACATCTCGCCGCGGAATCCGCGATGGTCGTCTCGGTCGACCGCGGCCGCTGGGGATGCGTGCTGGGCGGCGACCCCGAACGGCCCCTCGTCACGATGCGCGCCCGCGAACTGGGCCGCACCCCCATCGTGGTGGGCGACGAGGTGAGCGTCGTCGGCGATCTGTCCGGCAAACCCGACACCCTCGCCCGGATCGTCCGGGTGGCCGACCGCTCCACCGTGCTGCGGCGCACCGCCGACGACACCGATCCGTACGAACGGATCGTCGTGGCCAACGCCCAGCAGCTGCTGATCGTCGTGGCACTCGCCGACCCGCCGCCGCGAACCGGATTCGTCGAACGCGCACTGGTCGCCGCGTATGCCGGCGGGTTGAGCCCCATCGTGTGCCTGACGAAGAGCGACCTCGAGTCACCCGAGGAGTTCGCGAGCGCGTTCGCCGACCTCGACGTGCCCGTCGTCGTGGCCGGCCGTGACGATCCCGTCGACGAGGTCGTGTCGATGCTCTCCGGCCGGCTCACCGCGCTGATCGGTCATTCGGGGGTCGGAAAGTCGACTCTCGTCAACCGCCTCGTGCCCGACGCCGACCGCGCCGTCGGAGTGGTCTCCGGCGTCGGCAAGGGCCGCCACACCTCCACGCAGTCGGTCGCGCTGCCGCTGCCGGATGGCGGCTGGGTCATCGACACGCCGGGTATCCGCTCGTTCGGGCTGGCCCACATCTCCCCGGAGAACGTGGTGGCCGCGTTCTCCGACCTGGCTGCGGCCATCGAGGACTGTCCGCGAGGGTGCACCCATCTCGGCCCTCCGGCAGACCCGGAGTGCGCTCTCGACCAGCTCGCGGGGAAGGCCGCCAAACGCGTAGGCGCGGTCCGTCACCTCCTCACGGCCATCGCGTCCAACGAAGCCTGGTGAGGGACGAACCGCGCCTGTAGCGGAGCCTTCTAGCGGGAGAGCAGCGCGCGCAGACCGCGACGCTTGCGGGTGCGCTTGATCGCGCTACCCAGCCCCTGGCGGCGGCCGGTCACGGGATCGATTGTCGCCGTGGTGTTTCCACCGAACTTGCGCTCCGACGCCGTCTCCGGTGCGTCGTCCGCCGTCGCCTTGAGGTACTTGTTCGGCAGCGACAGCTTGGCGATGGTGCGCCACGACTTCGCGTACTGCACCAGGAACGGTCCGGTGGTGTACGGCAGGTCGTACTTCTCGCACAGTTCCCGCACCCGGACGGCGATCTCCGCGTAGCGGTTGCTCGGCAGGTCGGGGAACAGGTGGTGCTCGATCTGGTAGCTGAGGTTGCCGGACATGAAGTCCATGACCCTGCTGCCCTCGATGTTCGCGCTACCGAGCATCTGCCGGAGGTACCACTCGGCCGGCGTCTCCTTGTCGATGTCCGCCTTGGTGAACTTCTCCGCGCCGTCCGGGAAGTGCCCGCAGAAGATGATGGCGTTGGTCCACACGTTGCGGATCACGTTGGCCGTCAAGTTGGCGGTGAGCGTGCTCTTCCACGCGGGGCCGGTGATCGCGGGGTGGATCACGTAGTCCTTGAGGATCTGCTTGCCGATCTTCTCGCCGACCTCGCGCAGCTTGCGCTGCGTCTCCTCCTTCGGCACGCGCCCCTTGGCGACCTTGCCGAGTTCGAGGTGCTGCGCCGCGACGCCGTACTGGAACATCAGTGCCAGCAGCGTGTTGTAGACCAGGTTGCCCGCGTTGAACGGCTTCCACCGCTGGTCGCGGGTCACCCGGAGCAGTCCGTATCCGACGTCGTCGTCCATGCCGAGGACGTTGGTGTACTTGTGGTGCAGGTAGTTGTGCGTCTGCTTCCAGTGCGCGGACGGGCCCGTGTTGTCCCACTCCCACGAGGTGGAGTGCACTTCCGGGTCGTTCATCCAGTCCCACTGGCCGTGCATCACGTTGTGGCCGAGTTCCATGTTCTCGATGATCTTCGAGACACCGAGCATGCCTGCGCCGAGCAGCCATGCGGGACGCCGGCGGCTCGCGAAGAGCACCGCGCGGCCACCGATCTCGAGTCCGCGCTGCAGTCTGATGGTGTTGCGCACGTATCGCGCGTCGCGCTCCCCGCGCGACTCCTCGATATCGCGGCGGATCGCATCCAACTCGCGCCCGAGCGCCTCGACATCGGCTTCGGTGAGATGTGCGTATTCCTTGACATCTGCAATCGCCATGGGGGACCTCCTCCTGGCTGGGTCGACAGTTCACACCCGATAGGCGCTGACTTGACCTACCGTACCGTAAGTTACGACACCGTAGGTTACCTGAGTGTAGGTGTGAGTGAAATCACCGACGGCGGCGAGGAATCTTGGCCTCGGCGCGGGCGCGCAGCGCCGACAGCAGACCCCGGCGCTGTCCCGTGACGGGGTCCGTGCGCAGCGTCTCGACCATCGCCGCACCCGCATCGCGGGCGTCGCGGAACTTGCGCTCCGACGACGTCTCGGGGGCGTCGTCGGCCGTCGCCCGCAGGAAGCGATCGGGCAGCGCGAGCTTGTGGATCGTGCGCAGAGCCAGCAGGTACTGCTTCGCGAGCGAACCCGTGGTGTACGGCAGGTCGTACTTCTCGCACAGCGCCCGCACCTTCACGGCGATCTCCGGATACCGGTTGCTGGGCAGGTCCGGGAACAGATGGTGCTCGATCTGGTAGCTGAGGTTGCCGCTCATGAAGCCCATGATCTTGCCGGAATCGAAATTGGCGCTGCCCAGCATCTGCCGGAGATACCACTCGTGACGGGTCTCGTTCTCGTACTCCGCGACGGTGAACTTCTCGGCACCGTCCGGGAAGTGGCCGCAGAAGATCACGACGTACGCCCACAGATTCCGGACGAGGTTGGCCGCGGTGTTCGCCGACAGCGTCGACTTCCAGGCCGGGCCCGCGAGCAGCGGGAACAAGAAGAAATCCTTGCCGACCTGCCGGAAGATTTTGCGGGCGAAATCCTTGTTGGCCTGGGAATTGAGCTGACCCTTCTCCGCGCCCTCGAGTTCGGCCGCGAAGGTGAGGTCGTGGAGCGCGATCCCCCACTCGAACGTGGCGGCGAGGATGATGTTCGCGAAGGGCTGCAGCAGATTGATCGGCCGCCACTCCTCGTCGCGGGTCATCCGCAGAATTCCGAAACCGACGTCGGAGTCCATCCCCACGATGTTGGTGAACGTGTGGTGGGAGTAGTTGTGAGCCCGCTTCCAGTGTTCCGAGGGACCCGTCTGATCCCACTCCCACGACATGGAATGGATCTCCGGATCGTTCATCCAGTCCCACTGGCCGTGCATCACGTTGTGGCCGAGCTCCATGTTCTCGATGATCTTCGAGAGGGAGAGCATGGCGGTGCCCGCGACCCACGCCGGCCGGTACCGGCTCCCGAACAACGCGAGCCGGCCACCGAGCTCGAGCAATCGCTGAGCCCGGATGGCCCGGCGGATGTAGCGGGCGTCGCGGACGCCTCGCGAATCCTCCACGTCGAGCCGGATCGCATCCAACTCACGCCCGAGCGATTCGATGTCCGCTTCGGTCAGATGCGCGAACTCTTTGATGTCGGTGATCGCCACCGTGCTCCTCCGTCTGGTGAGAGTCCGAGAATAGCGGAGTCAGGTGAACAACACGCTCACGCTCACGCGTCGAGCGTGCAGTCCCCTGCCGCCGCGGAGATGCACGTCTGGACTCGGTCACCTTCGGCATGCTGCTTGCCGGACCTCAGGTCGATGGCGTGCCCGGCGAGGATCGGCACGACACAGGTCTGACAGATACCCATCCGGCATCCGAACGGCATCAGCGCACCGACCTGCTCCCCTGCCTCGAGGAGCGTGGTGGCGCCGTCGATGGTGACGGTCTTGTCGGCCTTGGCGAACGTCACCGTTCCACCCTCGCCCGACGTATCGGCCCGGGAGACGGCGAACCGCTCGAGGTGCAGCTTGTCCTCGATGTTCTCGTCGCGCCACAGCGTCTCGATCTCGTCGAGCATCGGCAGTGGCCCGCACGCCCACGTCTGACGTTCACGCCAGTCGGGACACACCTCGTCGAGCGAGGACAGCGCGAACTTGCCCTGGCTGCGGGTGAGCTGGATCTTGCACCGGAAGTCGTCGTGCTCTTCGTGGAGCTGGGTGAGCTCGTCGGCGAACATCACGTCGGCGTCGGTCGGCGCGGAGTGGACATGGAAAACGTCCGGGAGTTGACCGCGGCGGTTCATCGTCCGGAGCATCGCCATGACGGGGGTGATACCGCTTCCGGCGGTGAGGAACAGGATCCGCTGCGGCGGCGGGTCGGGCAGCGCGAAGTTGCCGGTGGGGGTCGCGAGCCGCACGATCGTGCCCGACGGCACACCGTTGACGAGGTGACTCGACAGGAACCCTTCGGGCATCGCCTTGACCGCGATCGAGATGAGCTTGTCGTCCCAGTTCGGCGGCGATGTGAGCGAGTACGAACGCCAGTGCCAGCGACCGTCGACGTGCAGGCCGATGCCGATGTACTGGCCCGGCTCGTAGTCGAAGTCGAATCCCCAGCCCGGCTTGATGACGATCGTGGCCGAATCGGCCGTCTCGGCGCGCACCTCGAGGATCTGCCCACGCAGTTCGCGGGCCGACCACAGCGGGTTGGCCAGGTGCAGGTAGTCGTCGGGCAGCAACGGCGTCGTGAACCGGGCAGCCGCGCCGCGCAACCAATTGAGCTTGGACCGCTTGGCGGGCACGACCGCTGCTGCGGGCGCCTCGATCCAATCCTTCAGACCCATCCGACCTCCACCTTTTCCGTCATCACCTACGCTACCGTAGGTTCTCAAGTTACGGTACCGTAGGTTACCCCGAGGTAAGAGGACGCGCCCGGTCAGAGCAGTTCGAGAAGGAACGGAAGCTCCTGGGTGGCGTACCACGCCAGAACATGATCCTCCGCGTCACCGAGGACGAACTCCGCATCCGGATCGCCCAGATCGGCCTCGTCGATCGCCGACACGGCCCGCTCGATGTCGGGTTCCGCCTCCGCGAGATCCACATGCACCGACGCAACCCGGCCGATCGTCACAGGAGCCGGCAGCCGCACCACCGCGTCGTCGAGATCCGGCCGCGGCGTCACGTCGTCCACGTCCGCGGCGATCACGGCGCGCCGGAAGCGGACACCGTCGGTTCCGCCCTCCGCGACCCGGCCCGCGATCAGACGGAGCGAGGCCCGGGCGGCTTCCGCCATCGCGACCTCGGCCAGTTCGTCGTCGTCTCCCGACGAGTACGCCTCACGGAGGGTGGCGGTGACGGCGAAGGCGGTACGGCTCATCGGGTCGAATTCCTGGTCGGCCACGAGCTGCTGGAGGATCTCGATCGTCGCGGGAACGTACACCCTCGTCATGCGACACCCGTCATTCGCACCGCGGACTTCTCACCGGCTGGCATCCAACAACTCCTCGAGAGATTCGTACAGCAGCGCCGCCACCACGTCCACGTCGGCCATGGCGTCACGGTCTGCATTCAAACCGTAATAGACGTTGCCGTCGTAGGACGTCAGCGCAATGCTCAAAGTCTGGTTTTTCAGCAGCGGCGACACCGGATACATCTCGAGCATCCGCGCTCCCCCGACGTACAGCGGCAGCTGCGGACCCGGTGCGTTGGTGATCATCAGATTGAACATCCGCTGCGAGAAGCTGCTCGCCACCCGGGCACTCATCGCGTGCAGCGTGGCCGGTGCGAAACCCGACAACCGCACCAGGGTCTCCGCTGTGACCCGCTGACTCTGCTTCGCGTGGGCTTCCATCGCGTGTGCCACGTGCGAAAGTCGCACCACGGCATTCGGTTCCCCCACCGGAAGGTCGATGAGGAACGAGGACACCATGCTCCGCGGATCCGCCCACTCGCCGCGACGCGACGCCTCCTCGGCATCCTCCGGGTCCGTCGCGTACACCGACATCGGGACCATCGCCCGGACCGTCGTGGACTCGGCCACCGGTTCGCCGCGGGACAGCAACCAGTACCGCATCGCCCCCGACACGACGGCGAGGATGACGTCGTTGACCTCGCACCCGTACTGCGCGCGGATCTTCCGGTAATCGCCCAATTCGGTCTTGACCACGGCGAAGCGCCGGTTTCGGGAAATGGTCGCGTTGAGCGGACTCGCCGGCGCCACCTGCGTGGCGGTGCGCACCACCGCGGCGAGTTTGCCGACCGCGCGCACGGTCTCACCCACCGCCGAGGCCATGTCACCCAACGTCACCCGCAGCGCCGCCAGTCCCTCGCCCGGCCGCGACACCATCTCCGCGAGCGCACCGGCAATGAGCGTGGACTCGCTGGGCGCGGGGCTCGGCATCCACAACTCCTCGGCCATCGGCCGCCGGGTCTTCGCCGGGTCCAGGATCACCTGCCCGATCTCGAGCGCCGTCTCGCCGTCGACGAGCGACGAATGAGACTTCGTGAAGATGGCGAAACGGTTGTTCGACAGCCCCTCCACCAGATACATCTCCCACAGCGGGCGCGTGTTGTCGAGCGGGCGCGACGTGAGCCGTGCGACCAGGTCGTGCAACTGGGCATCCGATCCGGGTTTCGGCAGCGCCGACCGACGGACGTGGTACTCGATGTCGAAGTCCTGATCGTCCACCCACACCGGACGCGACAGCCCCAGCGCCACCTCCCGCACCTTCTGGCGGTAGCGCGGCACCAGACTCAGCCGTTCCTCGACGAGGCTGAGTAATTCCTCGTAGGACAACCCGTTTCGCGGTTTCCGGAAGATCGCGAGCGAACCCACGTGCATCGGCGTGCTGCTCGCCTCGAGGAAGTAGAACGACGCGTCCTGCGTAGTCAGTCTCGTCACCATGTCGGCGCCTGTCCCCCTTGCATCCCGTCTCGATCCACGTCGAGAAGTATCGCTATCTCGTCCGCGGTGGCCGCGCCGTCGACGTGGTGAACCCCGACCATCCCGGCCGCCACCGCGCCTCGGACATTGACCGGCAGGTCGTCGACGAAGATACAGTCCCCCGGGGCCAGACCGAGCGCGTCGGCGGTCAGCCGGTAGATCCGCGGATCAGGTTTGGCGACACCGACGTCCCCGGACAGTACGACGCGGTCGACGAACCGGCCGTCGCCGAGTTCCCGCAGCCACTGCGCGGCGGGCCCTCCGGGATCGTTGCTGAGGATTGCGGTGCGCACACCACGGTTCCGGGCACCGGCAAGGACGGACGACAGGCCGTCCATGTCCGAACCGGGGCCCGCCAGAACGCCGCCGAAGTCCAATATCAATCCCCGCACGTCCCCACCCTAGGGTCCGCTCCCCGGTTCGGCGACACGACGACGGGATCCGTGCGAGTATGACCGCTACGACGGCCGTCTCATGCCGAAACCGGGGGGTAAGAAATGAGTGAGTCCTACACGTTCCTGTCACGGGTGCCGCACTTCGAGCCGGCCGCCCGCGACGTTCCCGCACCGCCGCTGCCGGCAGGCCCGGACGCGCCTGCGGGTGGGCGCCACGCACCGGGTCGCGGTCGGCACCGTCCGTCGCCCCATTCGGGGGCGTCGCCGCGATCTCCGGCGGCGCCGCCGGACACGGCACCGCTTCCCCCGCGCGATGTCCATCGCTTCACGGAGCAGGCGTTTCGGCTAGTCCTCGAAGTTCTGGATCGACGCCGCAACGTGCGGCACCTGCGGCCGCTGGTGTCACCGCCGCTGATCGACGTCGTGCGCACGCTCGCGCTGGCGGATTCCCCGGGCAGGCGACTCGGCGTCGCGACGCTCGTCCGCGTGCATCTGCGCGCGGTGGAGCCCGGGGCGTACGAGGCGTTCGGCACCTACGGCCGGGGTCCCCGGGTCTTCGTGATCGCAGCCCGTGTCGAACGAGCGTCCGACACGGGCTGGACCGTCACCTCGATGGTGGTCGGCTGATCCGGGAGGTCAGCGCTTGCGCTTGGTCCGCGGAGCCTTCTTGCCCTTCGACTGCGACCGCGCGGCCTCGCGCCGCTGGCGGCGGGTTCCGGCGTCGGCGGCATCGTCCGACTCGGCCGCTCCACGGCGGCTGAGCTGGGCGTTGCCGTCCTCGGCGGGCCCGGAGTAGGTGAGCCCGCGCGGCTCGCCGTCGTCCAGACCCTTGGCGCGGAGGGCGGACGGCGCGGCCGTGCCCTGCGCCTGCTGTGCTGCTTCCTGGGTGGGCAGCGGACGCGGCGGGGCCGGAGCGGGAGCGGCCGACGCCGTTGCCGCGGCGGACGACGCGGTGACGCTGATACCCGGAGCCGGCGCCGCCTGCGGTGCCGCGGCCTCGACCTGAAGGTTGAACAGGAATCCGACCGACTCCTCCTTCAGCCCTTCCAGCATGCCGCCGAACATGTCGAAGCCCTCGCGCTGGTATTCGACGAGCGGATCGCGTTGGGCCATCGCCCGCAGACCGATGCCCTCCTTGAGGTAGTCCATCTCGTAGAGGTGTTCGCGCCACTTGCGGTCGAGCACGCTGAGCAGGACGCGGCGTTCCAGCTCACGCATGGATCCCTCGCCGGCCACACCGTCGATCTCGGCTTCCCGGCGGGTGTACGCCTCGTGTGCGTCCTTCAGCAGGGTCTCGCGCAGCTCCTCGGCGGTGATGTCCTTCGTGTCGCCCTCGTCGCTGTCGCCGACCAGTTCCTTGTAGTCGATGCCGACCGGGTACAACGTCCGGAGCGCCGTCCACAGCTGTTCGAGATCCCAGTCCTCGACGTACCCCTCGGCGGTGGCTCCGTCGACGTAGGCGGTGACCACGTCGGTGATCATCTTCTCGACCTGGCCCTCCATGTCCTTGCCTTCGAGGATCTGGCGGCGCTCGTTGTAGATGACCGTGCGCTGCTGGTTCATCACCTCGTCGTACTTGAGGACGTTCTTACGGATCTCGAAGTTCTGCTGCTCGACCTGCGTCTGCGCGCTCTTGATCGCCTTCGAGACCATCTTCGCCTCGATGGGGACGTCGTCGGGCAGGTTGAGCCGGGTCATGATCGACTCGAGCGCCGCGCCGTTGAACCGCCGCATCAATTCGTCCCCGAGCGACAGGTAGAACCGCGACTCGCCGGGGTCGCCCTGACGCCCGGACCGGCCGCGCAACTGGTTGTCGATACGCCGGGACTCGTGCCGCTCCGTGCCGAGCACGTACAGCCCGCCGGCCTCGCGGACCTTGTCCGCGTCGGCCTTCACCTCGGCCTTGACCTGGTCGAGGACGTCGTCCCACGCCGCCTCGTAGTCCTCCGGTGTGTGCACCGGGTCGAGTCCCTGCTTGCGCAGCGCGATGTCCGCGATGATGTCGGGGTTGCCGCCCAGCACGACGTCGGTGCCGCGGCCGGCCATGTTGGTCGCCACGGTGACCGCACCGGATCGGCCGGCCTCCGCGATGATCTGGGCTTCCTGCTCGTGAAACTTCGCATTCAGCACGTTGTGGGCCACGCCGCGCTTGGTGAACTGCTTGGACAGGTACTCGGACCGCTCGACGCTGGTGGTGCCGATCAGGACGGGCTGGCCGTTCTGATGGCGCTCGACGACGTCGTCGACGACCGCATCGAACTTGGCTTCCTCGGTCTTGTAGATCAGGTCGCCGTTGTCGACGCGCACCATCGGCCGGTTGGTGGGGATCGGGATGACGCCGAGGTTGTAGATCTGGTGCAACTCGGCGGCCTCGGTCTCGGCCGTACCCGTCATGCCCGACAGCTTGTCGTACAGGCGGAAGTAGTTCTGCAGCGTGATCGTGGCGAGGGTCTGGTTCTCGGCCTTGATCTCGACCTTCTCCTTGGCCTCGATCGCCTGGTGCATGCCCTCGTTGTACCGGCGGCCGACGAGGACGCGACCGGTGAATTCGTCGACGATGATCACTTCGCCGTCGCGGACGATGTAGTCCTTGTCCTTCGTGTAGAGCTCCTTGGCCTTGATGGCGTTGTTCAGGTAGCTCACGAGGGGCGAGTTGGCGGCCTCGTACAGGTTGTCGATGCCGAGCTGATCCTCGACCAGTTCGACACCGGCCTCGTGGACGCCGATGGTGCGCTTGCGGATGTCGACCTCGTAGTGCACGTCCCGCTTGAGCAGCGGCGCGATGCGCGCGAACTCCGCGTACCACTTGCTCGAGGCGTCGGCGGGGCCGGAGATGATGAGGGGTGTCCGGGCCTCGTCGATGAGGATGGAGTCGACCTCGTCGACGACGGCGAAGTTGTGACCGCGCTGGACGAGGTCGTCCAGGGAATGCGTCATGTTGTCGCGCAGGTAGTCGAACCCGAACTCGTTGTTGGTGCCGTATGTGATGTCGGCCGCATACGCGGCGCGGCGCTCCGCGGGTGACATCCCGGACAGGATCACGCTGGTGTCGAGGCCGAGGAAGCGGTGGACGCGACCCATCCACTCGGAGTCGCGCTTGGCGAGGTAGTCGTTCACCGTCACGACGTGCACGCCGTCGCCGGCGATCGCATTGAGGTAGGCGGGCAACACGCAGGTCAGGGTCTTGCCCTCACCGGTCTTCATCTCGGCGATGTTGCCGAAGTGCAGGGCCGCGCCGCCCATGATCTGCACGTGGAAGTGGCGCTGGTCGATGACCCGCCAGGACGCCTCGCGGGCGACCGCGAACGCCTCGGGCAGCAATTCGTCGAGCGTCTCGCCGTCCCGGTAGCGGGCGCGGAACTCCTCGGTCTTCGCGCGCAGCTGCTCGTCGGTCAGGTCTTCGACCTCGGGTGACAGCGAGGAAACGTGGTCGGCGATGTGCTTGAGCCGCTTGACCATGCGACCTTCACCAACACGGAGCAGCTTCGATAGCGACAGCGACGGCACAGTCTTGTTCGTCCTCAATCTTCGGCAGTGGATGGGTGACACACAAAATCCGGCCGGAGGTCCGAGAACCCCGGCCGGATTCCATGGTAGGCGCTTCCGCGATCGGACGAGTAGACCGACCGCTCGGATCGTCGAACGGAACGGACTACATCACGCCAGGCGTATCAATCCGTAGTCGAACGCGTGCCGCCGGTAGACGACGGACGCCTTGTCCGACTCCTTGTCGTGGAACAGGAAGAAATCGTGTCCTACCAGCTCCATCTCGTACAGCGCGTCGTCGATGGTCATCGGCGTGGCCGTGTGTTCCTTGGTACGCACGACATGACCCGGTGTGTGCTCTTCCGACACCTGACCGTCCAGGGAGATGTCGGGACTGATACCGAGACTCTCGTCCTCGGCGAGTGCGGCGGTGGCCTCCGCCACCGACACCGGGGTCTTTTCCCCGTAGTGAACCTTCTTCCGATCCTTGGTGCGGCGGAGCCTGCTCTCGAGCTTGGCGGTCACCGACTCGAACGCTGCGTAGAAACTGTCGGCGGATGCCTCGGCTCGGGCTACCGGCCCCTTGCCTCGGGCAGTGATCTCGACGCGCTGGCAACTTTTCCTCTGGCGTCGATTGGGTTCGTGTTGAAGTTCGACATCGAACAGGAATATGGAGGGATCGAAGCGCTCGAGGCGCGACAGCTTCTCGGAGACGTACACGCGGAAGTGGTCGGGTACCTCGACGTTGCGTCCCTTGACGACGATCTCGGCGTGGGGGGTATCCGTCTTCTCTGTTGCGTCCGTAGTGCGGTCGTCGACGAAAACCGAGGCTTGCGAAGGGGTCGTCACTCGTACCTCCCGATTACGGCCCCGCCCCTTGGTGGGCGGCGGCGAGTTTGAGCAATGCCGGAAGGGGGTCCGCCCGGCACCAGGTTCGAAGTTTCACCTCCTACCTGTGATTTCGGGTGTGTCCGCGACGCTAGTACGTAACTCGCGTGAGTGCCACTGTTCGGCAGAATTTCATCCAACACCCGCCACGACGACAACCGCACCTACTCGGATACCCACTCGCGACAGCACCCGAACCGACTCGGCGGCGGTCGCGCCGGTGGTGGACACGTCGTCCACAAGAAGCACCGAGACACGCTGCAGCGCAGTTATTTCCGAGGAGATGTGGCGGGCGAATCCTGCACCGCTGCGCGTCAGCCGGACGCCACCCTCGAGGTTTACTCGACGTTGATCGGCGCTCAATCCGACGGAATCGCGCACGCCACGCCGCATGACGAGGGCAGGGCACACGCGCCGCGCCCCCACCGCCGCGACGGCGATCCGGGTGACGGGGTCACCGCCGCGGGCGCGGGCGGCCCGGGGCCGCGTCGGAGCCGGCACGAGAACCACCGGCGCGACGTCCGGTGGGTCGAGTTCACCCCACTGCTGCAGACGGCCCACCGCGCCCGCCAGGGCGGCTCCGAGCGGCACTGCGAGATCGCGGCGGCCCCGTTCCTTCGCGGCGATCACCGCTCGCCGGCGTGGACCCGAATAGGGCCCGAGCGCCCACACGTCGACACCAGGATCCACGCGGGGCCGAAGCAGCACGGGATCGTCCGCCAGCTCCGCGGCGCAGCGGACACACCATTGCGTGCCCGGCATCCCGCACCCGCCGCACTCGGCCGGCAGGATCAGGTCGAGCAGGCTCCGAACGCCAGGCAGCACAGGCATGCGGGCAGTATCCGGGACCGCACCGACAGCCCGCCCTCCGACGGCGTCAGCCGGGCAGGATCGGGATGGCCTTCACTCCCGTCAGACCGGGAACCTCCCGCCAGTAGCGGTCCCCCGCCGGATCGTTGTTGTTCAACTGGAAGACCGCTCGCGAGTCGGCGACGAACTCCGTGGTCGTCGACGCGTCCACCGCGACCACCGGTGCGGTCAGGTTGCGGCTCGGCAGCGCGTCCATTCGCGAACCGTCGACGGCCACCTGCACCACCGGGATGTCGGAGGCGGCACGCGCGACGACGATCGTGTCGCTCGTGCTCCAGTCGAGGGAGAGCGCCGGGCTCCCCAGGCCGATCGCGACCGCTCGCGGATTCGTCAGCGCGTACTCGCCGCCGGGCATCTGCGTCACGATGGCCAGATAGACCTTCCCGTCCACGATCAGCGCCGCCCGCACCCCGTCCCGGGACAGCCGCAACTCCGTGATCGTCGTGCCCAGCGCGGTGACGGCCCCGGCGTCCACGTTGACCACCGACGTCCGGCCGGTGCCGGGTTCGCGCAGCACGCGAATGACCGTGTTGCCGTTGACCGCAGCCCAGATCGCCGAGTTGTCGGGGGCCCAAGTGGGGCGGGTGATCGCGCCGCCCTCGAGCACCGAGGCGGCCCCGTCCTCGTAGGCGCCGACCATCAGGGAACTCGCGGGTTCCGGCGCGGGACGACCGGTGTCCGCGACGGCGGCGACCAGCTTCCCGTCCTGCGACAGCGCGAGCGAGCGCATGTTGCGGGCGGAACCGAAGTAGCCGGGGACCGGCGTGACCCCGGTCTCGGTGACGCTCACCAGCGAACCCTCCCGCAGCGCGTGCAGTCCGACGGTCGCACTCGATGTCGCGAACGGATTCATCGACGCGACGTCGGCGGTGGTCCACCCGTTCGGGAACCGCTCGTCGAACGGCTCACCGTCGGCGAGCAGAACGTAGGGTCCCGAGATCTCCGCATTGGCCAGTGTCCAGATCACCTGCGCCGCGAACAGTTGCTTCGCCTGTTCGTCCATCGGCGGCACCCCGGTGAAGTCGATCCGGATCCCGCCGAGCCCCACACCGACCTGCGCGGTGCGGCCGTCGGCCTTCGTGATCGGGCCGCGCACCGACACACCGGCGAGTTCGTTGCGCACGGCGGGGGCCAGGGCCGCCTTCGGCCCGTCGATCAGCAGGCTGATCAGCTGTGACGCCATCTGGTCCTGCGGGCCCGACACCCATCGCGGATCCGGTACCACCGTCGTCCCGGCAGGGTCGAGGAAGTACAGCGATTTGCGCTGGTACGTGTTCAGGAACTGCGCCCGGTCCAGGATCACGCCGGCCGGGAGTTCGGAGATCCGCCACTCGCCGTCGAGGAGTTCGAGGCTGATCTTCGTCTCGAAGCTGCCCTCCTCCGCGACGTACAGTCCGCCGGGCTCGAGCTGCCCCACCTTGTTGGCGCGGATCGTGTACGTCGCCTTGTCGGCGGACCGTGTCTCCGGCAGGACGTCGACCTTGTCGACGATGGTCGCGCTGGCCGCGTCGTCCCAGCTGCCGGAGACCCCCGCGGTGAGGAACTGGCGGGCCGACAGATGCCGGTCGGTCGGGTCCGTGCTGGCCTTGAAGAAGTCGCGCAGCAACAGGTCGGGCTCACGACCCGGCGCCGGGGCCGCCACACTCGATCCCGGCGAATCCCGGTTGATCGTGCCGATCGCCTGCGGCGTCGAGGAATCCGGGAGGCTCGCGCAGCCACCGACCGCCACGAGCGCCGCCAGCACGATCGCACCGCACACCGACCGCGACACCAAGACGGTCCGCCGGGGCGTCACAGCTCCTGCTCCGGCAGCTGCGAACCCTCACGATCGCCGACGTGCGCCCGCTCCCGCTCCCGCTGCTGCGGAAGCGTGCGGGACTCGTCGGCCGACGCCTGCGTGCTCTCGTTGCGCACCGGTAGCGTCGAGTCGCCCGGGACCGGCTGTCCTTGAACATATTTCGCGGTTCCCGGTTTCAGCGGCAGCGGACTCGTCACGACCTTGCGGCCCCGCACCCGGGGCAACGTCAGCCGGAAGCAGGCGCCGTGGCCCGGTTCCCCCCACGCCTCGAGTTTGCCGTCGTGAAGATTCGCGTCCTCCACACTGATCGCGAGACCGAGGCCGGTACCGCCCGACCGTCGCACCCGCGACGGATCGGACCGCCAGAACCTGTTGAACACCAACTTCTCCTCGCCCGGCCGCAGTCCGACACCCTGGTCGCGCACGATGAACGCCGTGGCGCTGTCGTCGGCGCGCAGTCGCAGCAGCACCGGTTTGCCTTCTCCGTGATCGATCGCGTTGGCCAGGAGGTTGCGCAGGATCCGTTCCACCCGGCGAGGGTCCACCTCGGCCATCACTGCCTCGTCGGGCAGGTCGACGATCAGTTCGGTCCCGCTCTCCCGCGCGAGATGGCGCACGGTCGAGATCGCCGCCCGCGCACACATCCGGACGTCGAGTTGCTCGGCGGCCAGTTCCGCGACACCGGCGTCGTGCCTGCTGATCTCGAGAAGGTCGGCCAGGAGACCTTCGAACCGGTCGAGTTCCGCGACCAGCAGTTCCGACGACCGCCGGAGCACGGGATCGAGATCGTCACTGCCGTCGTGGATCAGGTCGGCCGCCATGCGCACCGTGGTCAGCGGGGTCCGCAGTTCGTGGCTCACGTCGGAGGTGAACCGCTTCTGCAGATTTCCGAATTCCTCGAGCTGGGTGATCTGCTTGGACAGGCTCTCCGCCATCTCGTTGAACGACATCGCCAACCGGGCCATGTCGTCCTCACCACGGACGGGCATGCGTTCCTTCAACCGGCCATCGGCGAAACGCACCGCGATCCGCGACGCCGACCGGATGGGCAGGACCACCTGCCGGGCGACGAGGAGCGCTATGGCCGCGAGCAGCACCGCGAGCACCGCACCGCCCACCAGCAGGGTGCCGCGGACGAGCGACAGGCTCCGGTCCTCACTGGCCAGCGGGAACACGAGATACAGCTCGAGTGTGGAGATGGCCGACGCGGTCGGGCTGCCGACGATCAGCGCGGGGCCCGAATAGCCTTCGGGATCGTTGACGGTGGCGAACTGGTACGCCACCTGCCCGGCCTGGACGAACGCGCGCAGCGATTCCGGGATCTGGTCCGCCGGACCACTCGACGTCGGCGCGCGCGGGCCGTCGCCGGGCACGATCAGCACCGGGTCGAACGTCCCCGCCGAACCCGACGCCTGCCCGGCGTCGGGTTCGCGGTTGGTCAGCGCGGCCCGCGCGCCGTCGAGCTGGGTGGTGGGCGAACTACTGTCGTCCGCACCGGCCAGCTGCCCCTCGACGGTGCTGCGGGCACGGTCCATCTCCTCGGTGGCCGCGTTGATCTTGGTTTCGAGCAGACGGTCGGTGATCTGGCTCGTGAGCACCACGCCGAGCACGACGATGACGATCAGCGACAACGTCAGCGTCGAGACGACGACCCTCAGCTGCAGCGAACGACGCCACGTGTGCGCGAGGGTATTGCTCAGTGAGTGACCCCACCGAAGGATCGGCGAAACGCGTCGGTTGACACGACGCCGCCATCGGGAAACACCTGTCACGGCGGTCCGGCCTTGTAGCCGACCCCCCTGACCGTCAAAACCACTTCGGGATTCTCGGGATCAGTCTCGACCTTGGCCCGCAGACGCTGAACGTGCACGTTGACCAGGCGGGTGTCGGCTGCGTGTCGGTAACCCCACACCTGCTCGAGGAGTACCTCACGGGTGAATACCTGACGGGGCTTCCGCGCCAGGGCCACCAGGAGGTCGAACTCGAGGGGGGTGAGGGAGATCAGTTCTTCGCCCCGGCTCACCTTGTGGGCGGGAACGTCGATGACGATGTCGGCGATGCTGAGCAGCTCGGCCGGCTCGTCCTCGGTGCGGCGGAGCCGAGCCCGGACGCGCGCCACGAGCTCCTTCGGCTTGAAGGGCTTCATGATGTAGTCGTCCGCGCCGGATTCCAACCCCAGGACCACGTCGACGGTGTCCGTCTTCGCGGTCAACATCACGATGGGGACACCGGAATCGGCCCGCAGGACGCGGCACACGTCGATGCCGTTCATGCCGGGCAGCATCAGGTCGAGCAGCACCAGGTCCGGGCGTGTCTCCCGGACCGCGGTGAGCGCCTGGGTCCCGTCCCCCACCACATACGGGTCGAATCCCTCGCCGCGGAGCACGATCGTGAGCATCTCCGCGAGCGCAGTGTCGTCGTCGACAACCAGAATCCTTGGCTTCATGTCCCTATCGTTGCATCTTCGGAGGCCGTAACAGCCCGTTCGCCGTTACGGCGTGCCGTGTTCTTTCTCGTCACGGCGTGCCGTGGTGTCTTTCCAGAGTGCCAGGTTTTCGGCGAGCGTGACCGGATCGGTGTCCGGGGTGAGCACCCACCACGGGGAAACCCACTCGTTCGAGGCCAGTTCGCGGTACACCTCGCCGGTCCGTTCCTGCAGTCCGCGGTCGCGCTCGTAGGCGTCGAGCGCCCGGCTCGCGTCGGCCGATTCGCGGCCCCGGGCGCGCTGCTCGGCCAGTGCGACCGGAACGTCCAGGTACAGCTGCAGGCCGGGCCGCGGCAATCCCAGCCGCTCGAACTCGAGGTACTCGACCCAGCCCACGAACTCCCCGTCCGCCCCCTGGTGGAGCCGGGCGGCACCGTAGGCGGCGTTGGACGCCACGTAGCGGTCGAGGATCACCAGGTCGTGACCGGCGAGCAGGGTGGACAACTCCCCGACGGCTCCGGACCGGTCCAGGGCGAACATCACGGCCATCGCGTGCACGGAGTCACTGAGGTCACCGTGCGCGCCCTTGAGGGCCTCGGACGCCAGGTCGGCGTGCACGGACCTGCCGTACCGGGGAAAGTCCAGCGTGCCGACGGTCACGCCCTGCTCGGTGAGGCGTGACACCGCTTTGCCGACCAGTGTTCGCTTGCCGGCGCCGTCCAGGCCTTCCAGCGCAATCAGTGTTCCCACGAGGAAGAAGGCTATCCCCCGGCCCGTACCGATCGGACCGGGGGACGCCGTGATCTCTAGTAGCGGTAGTGCTCGGGCTTGAACGGGCCCTCGACGTCGACGCCGATGTACTCCGCCTGCTCCTTCGTGAGCTTGGTGAGCGTGCCACCGAGCGCCTCGACGTGGATCTTCGCGACCTTCTCGTCGAGGTGCTTCGGGAGGCGGTACACCTCGTTGTCGTACTCCTCAGGCTTCGTCCACAGCTCGATCTGCGCGATCACCTGGTTGGAGAAGCTGTTGCTCATCACGAACGACGGGTGGCCGGTGGCGTTGCCGAGGTTCAGCAGGCGCCCCTCGGACAGCACGATGATCGAGTGACCGTCCTTGAACCGGAACTCGTCCACCTGCGGTTTGATGTTGATGCGGGTGACCTCGCCGGAGCGCTCGAGGCCGGCCATGTCGATCTCGTTGTCGAAGTGGCCGATGTTGCCCAGGATCGCCTGGTGCTTCATCTTCTGCATGTGGTCGAACGTGATGATGTCCTTGTTGCCCGTGGACGTGATGACGATGTCGGCCCAGCCGATCGCCTGCTCGACCGTCTTCACCTCGAAGCCGTCCATCAGTGCCTGCAGGGCGTTGATCGGGTCGACCTCGGTGACCGCGACGCGGGCGCCCTGACCGCGCAGAGCCTCGGCGCATCCCTTGCCGACGTCGCCGTAACCGCAGACGAGCGCCGCCTTGCCGCCGATCAGGACGTCGGTGCCGCGGTTGATGCCGTCGAGCAGCGAGTGGCGGGTGCCGTACTTGTTGTCGAACTTGCTCTTGGTGACCGAGTCGTTGACGTTGATCGCCGGGAACACGAGTTCACCGGCCGCCGCGACCTGGTAGAGACGCAGGACGCCAGTGGTGGTCTCCTCGGTGACACCCTGGACCGACTCCGCGACCGTGGTCCACTTGGTCTTGTCCGCTTCGAGGGACTGACGCAGCAGGGCGAGGAACACCTTGTACTCGTCGGAATCCTGCTCGTCGTCGGTGGGCGGCACGACACCGGCCTTCTCGAACTGCGCGCCCTTGAGGACGAGCATCGTGGCGTCGCCGCCGTCGTCGAGGATCATGTTCGCGGGCTTGTCGGCGTCCGGCCAGGTGAGCATTTGCTCGGCGGCCCACCAGTACTCCTCGAGGGTTTCGCCCTTCCACGCGAAGACCGGGGTGCCCTGCGGCTCCTCGGGCGTTCCGTGCGGTCCGACGACGATCGCGGCGGCGGCGTGGTCCTGCGTGGAGAAGATGTTGCACGACGCCCAGCGAACCTCGGCGCCCAGCGCGGTGAGCGTCTCGATGAGGACGGCCGTCTGGATCGTCATGTGCAGCGAACCGGAGATTCGAGCACCCTTCAGCGGCAGCACCTCTGCGTACTCGCGGCGAAGCGCCATCAGTCCCGGCATCTCGTGCTCGGCGAGCCGGATCTCCTTGCGCCCGAACTCGGCCAGCGAAAGGTCCGCCACCTTGAAATCGATCCCGTTTCGGCTCTCGGCCACGGGCGTGGTTGAAACTGAGGTCGTCATCTGCCTCTCCTGGTTGACTGGTGTTTCGATCAAGGCTATCGGTACGACGGCCCGAGGGTGACACTCACATGACGCCGCACCACGGTGCGGTCACTCCCGGTCGGCGCCGTCCACGGCCGCGTCCACGAAAGGTCCCAGGAGAGCACCCAGGTCCTCGGCGACGTTGGCCTCGGATTCGGGGGGCATCGAGATGTAACTCATAGCCAGGCGCACGATGGCCCGGCTGAGGATCCCGGCGTCCGACGGGCTTGCCCGCACCCAGCCCCGCTGGAAGACCTCGGCCAGTCTCGTGGACGCCCGTTCGATGATCGGGGCACTCTCGGTGGTGATCAGGCGCAGCAGGTCGGGCTTGGTCTCGCCGCGCAGAAGCGACTGCACCAGCGGATCGGACAGGCTGCCCGCGAAGAACGCGGTGAACCCGGAGAGGAGCGCGGCGCGGCCCTTCCCGACGTTCGCCACCAGCGCGTCGTCGACGGCGTCGACCAGTTCGTCGGCCAGGCGCAGGGCGTACGCCTCGGCCAGGCCCTGCCGCGACTTGAACTCGTTGTAGAGAGTCTGCCTGCTCACCCCCGCACCGGCCGCGACATCCGACATCGTGATGTCCGACCAGTCCTTCTCGAACAAGAGATCCCGCATCGCGTCGAGCACCGACTGACGCAGCAGCAGCCGAGCGGCCTCCTGATAGGGCACCCGGACACGCGACGAAGTCATGACGAGAACTGTAGTGCCCCGGTTTCGCCGCACCGTAATCCGGGCGACGTGCGCCGTGCGGGACGTCGTCCCAACGAATTCCGGAACGCCACTGCCCCCGGCCTGCGAAACCTTCTGCGCCCCAGCCGGAGAACCCGCACCCTGCCGGATCAGACCTCGCCGCGGCTGCGCCGCTCCATCATCGAGTGCCGTCGGCTGTAGGCGAAGTAGATGATCACACCGAGCACCATCCAGACGACGAACCGGATCCACGTCTCGACGGACAGATTGATCATCAACCACACGCAGGCGAGCACGGCGAGGATCGGCACCAACGGAACCAGCGGCACCCGGAATCCGCGCGGGAGGTCCGGGCGGGTCCTGCGCAGCACGATCACGCCGATCGACACGAGGACGAACGCGAACAGCGTTCCGATGTTCACCATCTCCTCGAGGGTGCCGATCGGGAAGACGCCCGCGAGGACCGCCACCACGACACCGACGAGGACGGTGATCCGAACGGGGGTGCCGTGCTTGCCGGTCGGCGCCAGCTGTCGCGGCATCAGCCCGTCCCGGGACATGGCGAACAGCACCCGGGTCTGTCCGAGCATCAACACCATCACCACGGTCGTCAGGCCCGCCAGTGCACCGAACGAGATCAGGTTCTTGGCCCACGTGATCCCGTGGATGCCGAACGCGGTGGCCAGATTGGAACTGTCCCCGGCCAATTCGTGGTAGTCGACCATACCGGTGAGCACCAGCGTCACCGCCACGTAGAGGACCGTCACGATGAGCAGCGATCCCAGAATTCCCCGGGGCAGCGCCTTCTGCGGATCCTTCGTCTCCTCGGCGGTGGTGGCGACGATGTCGAAACCGATGAACGCGAAGAACACCAGACTCGCCGCCGCGAGGAGGCCGTACCAGCCGAACGTGCTGCCGCCCGCGCCCGTGGCGTAGGAGAACAGGGACTGGTGGATGCCCTCACCCGTGCTGCCCGCCTCGGACGGCGGGATGTACGGGGAGTAGTTGTCGGTGTCGATGTAGAACGCGCCGACGACGACCACCACGAGCACCACGGCCACCTTGATCGAGGTGATCACGAGGGAGACCCGCGACGACAACTTCGTGCCGGTGGCCAGCACGACGGTGATGATCGCGACGATCAGGACCGCGCCCCAGTCGAATGTCACCGAACCGATATGGGCGATCGGCGTGTGATTGCCGATCACCTCGCCGAGGTACAGCGACCAGCCCTTCGCCACGACCGACGCGGCGAGCGCGAACTCCAGGATGAGGTCCCAGCCGATGATCCAGGCCACGAGTTCACCGAACGTCGCATAGGAGAACGTGTAGGCGCTGCCCGCGACGGGAACGGTCGAGGCGAACTCGGCGTAGCAGAGTGCCGCGAGACCACACGCGATGGCAGCGATCACGAACGCCGCCGACACGGCGGGCCCCGCGACGTTTCCCGCGGTACGCGCGGTCAGCGTGAAGATACCGGCACCGATGACGACCGCGACACCGAAGACGGTGAGATCCCACGCGGTCAGATCCTTGCGGAGTTTGGTTTCCGGTTCGTCGGTGTCGCGGATCGACTGCTCGATCGACTTGGTGCGGAACAGTCCGGTCGGCCTGCCGCCGAGGTCCGGTTCTCCGCCGCCTTTGTCCTGGATGGCCACATCAGCCTCCTCAATCGAAAGTTGCCGTTCAGCCTATGCCTTCGCTCGCCCGGAACAGGTCGGGTTCGATGTAGATGCGGCGAGCCGCCGGGACGGCCGCACGCACCCGCGCCTCGGCTCCGTCGATGGCGTCGGCGATCGTGCCGATGTCCGATCCGGCGGCCACCGCCACCTTCGCGGCCACCAGGATTTCCTCCGGTCCGAGGTACTGCGTCTTGCAGTGGATGACGCGCTCGATCTTGTCGCCGTCCACGAGAGCGGCGAGGATGCTCGCCTCCTCGTCCGCGGTGGCCCCCTCCCCGATCAGCAGGCTCTGCATCTCGACGATGAGGATGATCGCGATGATTCCGAGCAGCGCGCCGATGCACAGGGTGCCGACGCCGTCCCACACGGGATCGCCGGTCAGCATCGTCAGTCCGACACCACCGAGCGCGAGAACCAGGCCGATCAGCGCCCCGGTGTCCTCGAGCAGCACGACGGGCAGTTCGGGACTGCGCGACGTGCGGATGAATCCCCACCAGGTCGCCTGCCCCTTGAGCGGACGCGATTCGCGCACGGCGGTGAAAAAGCTGAACCCCTCCAGTGCGATGGCGATCACCAGGATGATCACCGCGACGAGCGGCGACGACAATTCCTCGGGGTGCTGGATCTTGTGGATGCCCTCGTAGATCGCGAACAGCGAACCGAGACTGAACAACACGAGCGCGACGACGAAAGAGTAGAAGTAACGGCTACGGCCGTAACCGAACTGGTGCAGATCGTCGGCGGCACGTTCGGCCTTCTTCTGACCGAGCAGGAGCAGGCCCTGGTTGGAGGTATCGGCCACCGAGTGCACGGACTCCGCCAGCATGGACGACGAACCGGTGATCAGGAAGCCGGCGAACTTGGCCACCGCGATGCCGGCATTCGCGCCGAGAGCGGCGAGGATCGCCTTCTTTCCCCCATGAGCCGACAACTGACTACTCCTCTCGGTTGCACACGGTCCTCACGACGGGCCGCGGTGCCCTTCTCGGATCGCAGGGCGGCTCACAGGCTACGCGATCGGCGGGCCGACCCTCGCACTGAACAATTGGGCGTGATCGGTCCCCGCCGTCACCACCACTTCGGGGTCCTGGGCCGCGATCCAGACCGCGTTTCCCTGGGTCACTTCGAGGGATTCGGCTCCGCATCGCAGCACCACCGAACCCGACGTGCACAGCAGGATGTGCGGTCCCTCCGTGTCGAGGCGGTGCTCGGCGGGGCCGTCCGGCGACAGGTCGATCCGTGCGAGCACGAACTCCGGCGCCGGCGTCGAGTACACGAATTCGCCACTGCCCGGGCACTCCCGCGCCTCGAGGATCGGAATGTCGACGGTGTCGAAGTCGAGGACACGCAGCAACTCCGGAACGTCGACGTGCTTGGGAGTGAGTCCCCCGCGCAGCACGTTGTCCGAGTTGGCCATGATCTCGACGGCCATGCCGTTCAGGTAGGCGTGGAGGTTGCCCGCGTCGAGGTACAGGCCCTGCCCCGGTTCGAGAGTGACCCGGTTCAGCAGGAGCGCCGCCAGAACACCCGCGTCCCCGGGGTACACCTCGCTCAATTCGAGGGCCGTGCGCACCTCCGCCGCGAACTCCCCGTCCTTGGTGCTCGACAGGTAGTCGACGCAGCCGTCGAGCACCCGCGGCATCAGCGCACCGAGCACCGGCTGTGGCAGCGTGATCCACGTGGTGAACAAGGCGCGGAGACCGTCCGAGTCGGGTTGCCCCGCAATCAGTCCGACATACGGCTGCAGTTCCGGGACCGCGATCGCCTCGAGCAGCTTGACGGTGCGCTGCGGGTCCCGGAAACCGGCGAGCGCGTGGAACCGGCTCAGCGCCACGACCAGTTCCGGTTTGTGGCTGGCGTCCTTGTAGTTGCGGACCGACGACTCGAGCGGGATGCCCGCGTCGTTCTCCCGTGCGAATCCCTCCCACGCCTGTTCCGCGCTCGGGTGCGCCTGCAACGACAGGGGCTCCTCCGACGCGAGCAACTTCAGCAGAAACGGGAGCCGCTCGCCGAACGACTCCACACTCCGCTTCCCGAGTTGGCGTTCGGGTTCCGAATGCACCAGGTCCAGAAGCGACCGGGGCCCCTCGTCGGTGAGGACACGGGCCGGATCGCCGGGGTGCGCCCCCAGCCAGAGTTCCGCCTCCGGATGTGCCGTCGGAACCGGAAGTCCGCGCAGCTGAGCGATGGCTGTGCGCGATCCCCAAGCGTAGGACCGAAGCGCACCTTCGAGTCGGTGCACTAGATACCGCCCATCAGTTGCAGATACGCCGCAGCCATGTCGAGCCGGCCGACGAGAACCGCCGCCTGTTCCAGTTCGGGACGCTGCGAGACGACCTGCCCCTCGTCGGACGACGCGACGACGAGGTCGGCGTCGCCCAGGACCATGATCTTGCGTTCGGTGAGCATGCGGTCCGCATCTGCCGAGAACACGAACGTGCGGACCGGGCTCGCCGGCGGCGGACCGTCCAGTTCGGGATCGTGGAATATCGAGTCGTGCGCCGCGAGCGCCTGGTCGACGCGGAACGCGCCCGCCGCGCTCAGGACGTCGGGCAGCTCGGACGCGGTGGCGACCCGGCCCGCGTGCAGGAGCGCCTCGGCGCCGTGCCGGGCCAGTTCCACCATGCTCTCCGAATCGCCGGTGAGCACGATGCGCCGCCCCTGCATGCGGGAAGCCAGCGACTTCGCCGGGTTGTGGAACACCTCGCTGTTCGGCCTGTCGCGCAGTGCCTCACCGTCGACGGCGTCGGCGAGTTGCTCGAGGTCGGGAACCTCGTCGCCCCAGCGCTCCGAACCGACCACCCGCAGGACGGCGAGCAGGACGGCGAAGTACCGCAACAGACCGTGCCGTGTGAGAGCGTGCACCCGCGGGGCGAACATCACGACCCGCCCCGCGGCCGCCGCCTGCAGAGGTCCCTCGTCCGGTGCCGCCACCACCACTTCGGCGCCGCGCCGCACGGCGGCATCGATGGCCTGCACGAGCCGAGGGTCGCCGGCGTCGTCGCCGGCCACGACGACCACGTCGAGCGGGCCGACCCATACGGGCGTCCGGGTGGTGCGCAGCAGCGGGAATCCGATCCGTTCGGCGAGGACCGCGGTGAGGATCGCCGCACCGCGGCTGGCCCGGCCGGCACCGGTGACCACCACGACACTGCGCGGCCGCAGCCCGTGCAGTCGCTCGAGGGTCCCTTCCTCGACCGCGGAGCGGGTGGCCCGGATCTGGGCGCCCCCCATCGCCGCGGACCGCAGAACGCCCTCGGTGTCCGCGGCGACCAATGCATCCCCGTCGTCCAGATCGAGCAGGGGCGTCGGCGCTGTCATGACACCGCACCCCCTTTCTTCGTCAGTGCACGCCACATTCGCAGCACGAGCAGAATCCGTTAGTTCCAACTATGGCAGTCAGGCTCGGACGATGCCCAATATCTCGGTAACGAGTGCATCTACGTCTGCCTTCGTGGGCGCTTCGACGTTGAGTCGGAGCAGCGGTTCGGTGTTCGAGGCGCGCAGGTTGAACCACGCATCGCCGGTCAATTCGACCGTGACACCGTCGAGCCGGTCCACGCCTGCGGTGCGATCGGTGAATGCCGCCACCACCGCGTCCGTCCGCTCGGCCGCGTCCGCGACGGTCGAGTTGATCTCTCCCGATGCCGCATACCGCTCGTACTCGGCCATCAGCTCGGACAGCGGGCGGTCCTGCTCCCCCAGCGCCGCAAGGACGTGCAGTCCGGCGAGCATGCCCGAATCGGCGCCCCAGAAATCGCGGAAGTAGTAGTGCGCGGAGTGCTCGCCTCCGAAGATCGCACCCGTCTCGGCCATCTGCTGCTTGATGAACGAGTGCCCCACCCGGGTGCGCACCGGGTGTCCGCCCAGCTCCGTGACCAGTTCGGGCACCGCGCGGGAGGTGATCAGGTTGTGGATGACGGTCGCGCCGGGCTCCTTGGCCAGCTCGCGCGCGGCGACGAGCGCCGTCACCGCGGACGGCGACACCGGGTTGCCGAGCTCGTCGACCACGAAGCAGCGGTCGGCGTCGCCGTCGAAGGCCAGACCGATGTCGGCGCCGGTCTCGCGCACGTACCGCTGCAGATCCACGAGGTTCGCGGGGTCGAGCGGATTCGCCTCGTGGTTCGGGAACGTGCCGTCGAGCTCGAAGTACAGCGGTTCCAGCTTCACCGGCATCGGCTCGAACACGGCGGGGACCGTATGGCCGCCCATGCCGTTGCCCGCGTCGACGGCCACCGTCAGCGGACGGAGGTCGGAGAGGTTCACCAGCCCGCGGACGAAACTCGCGTACTGATCGAGGACGTCCTCCTCCGACACCGCGCCGAGGGCCCCGTCGTACTCGGGGACGCCGTCGATGACCTCGGCGGAAATCGCGGCGAGGCCCGTTTCCTGCCCCACCGGCTTGGCGCCCGCCCGGCACAGCTTGATTCCGTTGTACTTCGCGGGGTTGTGGCTCGCCGTGAACATCGCACCCGGGCAGTCGTACAGACCTGATGCGAAGTACAGCTGGTCGGTGGATGCGAGACCGATCAGGACGACGTCGAGACCCTGAGCGGTGACGCCGTCGGCGAACGCGCGGGCCAGTTCCGGGGAGGATGCGCGCATGTCGTAGCCGATCACGACCTTCGTGGCGCCCTCTTCGCGAACGAGCCGGGCGAATGCGCCACCCACGTCCTGCACGAACGCGGCGTCGATGAGTTCACCGACGACACCCCGCACGTCGTAAGCCTTGATCACGGCATGAACGGACTCGGCTGATCGCGCCACTTCTGTTTTCTCCTTTACGAGCACCAGTGCTGGCGCAAGCCTAATGCCTGCCCGTCGCGGGCACGGCACGCCGCGGACACCGGGCCCGGGACGAGCTGGGACTTCAGTTGGCAGGGTCGGGAAGAACCCGCAGATGACCACGGCGACCGGTGCGTGCCGGGCCGGGATGGGTACCGGTCTCCGCACGATCCTCGGTGGACACAGCCCGTTCGGACCGACCGCGGTCGCCGAGACCCGCTTCCCGCACGGCTTCCGCCAGCGCGGTCAGATCGTCCTCGTCCGGAGTGCTCGACGAAAATCCGCCCTCGTAGCGAACCAGTTCCCAGCCCTTGGGTGCGGTGATCCTCGACGCATGCGTTTCGCACAGATCCCACGAGTGCGGCTCGTCGACCGTCGCGAGCGGGCCGACGACGGCAGTGGAGTCCGAGTAGACGTACGTGAGCGTCGCGACAGCGGGGTTCTTGCACCCGGGGCGGCAGCATCGACGCAGAGATCTCACAGCTAAGGAGCCTAGCCCCACGAAGGCCCGACACCTACTCGGACACACCGAGAGTGTGCGGCTGTCGTAATGTCCACACCATGTCCAGAGCACGACGCAGGCGTCCCGTCACCACCCGATCCGTCGACCGACGGGGACGTGGGATCCGTGGGTCCGTGTTCCCTCCGGACGCGCCGGCGCGCCGAAGCCGCGCGGAGAAATTCGACCTCGTGGTCCTGGAAGCGTTCGCGCCGATCGACGCGCGCTGGCGCGAGCGCCTGACGAAACTGGACATCGCCGTCGACGAGGTCCCGAAGATTCATGCGCTCGACCCGGATTCGGTCAACTGGCCCGCCGAGGTCGTGGCAGACGGGCCCGTGCCGCTGTCACGCTTGATCCCCGCGGGTATCGACCGCCACGGGGCCACGACGCGGGCGCGGGTCGTCCTGTTCCGGCGACCGCTGGAACAGCGCGCCAAGGACCCGGACGACCTCACCGACCTGGTGCACGACGTGCTCGTACAGCAGGTGAGTACGTACCTCGGCGTCGAACCCGAAGTCATCGACCCGGACCTACCGGGCGACGAAGACTGAGCTAGACGATCCCCCGCTTCAGGCGCCGGCGCTCACGCTCCGACAGGCCACCCCAGATTCCGAACCGCTCGTCGTTGGCCAGTGCGTAGTCGAGGCATTCGTCCCGAACCTCGCAGCCCAGGCAGATGCGCTTCGCTTCCCTGGTGGACCCTCCCTTTTCGGGGAAGAAGGCCTCAGGGTCGGTCTGCGCGCACAGCGCGCGTTCCTGCCACTGATCCTCGATGGTCTCGAAAAGCTCGTCGAAACCGGTCACCAGACTCAACGCTGGGCGAGTGCCCGTCGTCTCGACTTCCTGTGCGACGAGTTCCGGCACAGGACCGTGATTCACACGGTCTTCTTGTGCACAGACTTCTCGAGCAAAGACGCTGTCCACTGCGCCTGCTTCGGAATTGGTCTGCGGTTCGTCGCTTACTGTGCTCCAGCGAGTCTCCGACTCAACCTGCTCATTGGGCATCGTTCCGCCTCCTCACCTGTGATAGCGCAGAAAATTTCGATTGATCATGAACCCCGAACCGAACACCCCTGCCACCCCTTCGAACAGCTGTTCGAATTGATCCCCGCTGCAAGTGATTCCACGCCCGCAACGTTGGAATGACATATTTGTGATTAGACACGCCCAGCGTGTCGCGGTCAAGCTAAGCGTCGAAAGTCCATTACTATTTCGCGCTCTCGAATCACCCACGGGAAGCACTTCCGGGAAGCCGGCGCCCACCGCCTAGGCTTGCATCGTGAACGTGACTGTATTGGTTGGTGGGGTCGGTGGGGCCCGGTTCCTTCAGGGGGTACGCAGACTGCTGGGTGCGGATTCTGCGAGTCGGATCACCGCGGTGGTCAACGTCGGCGACGACGTGTGGATGCACGGGCTGCGGATCTGCCCGGACCTGGATACCTGCATGTACACCCTCGGTGGGGGCATCGACCCCGAGCGGGGGTGGGGGCATGCGGGCGAAACCTGGAATGCCAAGGAGGAACTCGCCGCGTACGGGGCGAAGCCGGAGTGGTTCGGGCTCGGTGACCGGGACATCGCCACGCACCTGATCCGGTCGCAGATGCTGCGCACCGGGTATCCGTTGTCGGCGGTGACGGAGGCGTTGTGCAACCGGTGGCAGCCGGGGGTGACGCTGCTCCCGGTGACCGACGATCGTAGTGAAACTCACGTCGTGATCACCGATCCCGACGACGGGGAGCAGCGGGCGATCCACTTCCAGGAGTGGTGGGTTCGGCACCGCGCGCAGGTGCCGACGCACAGCTTCGCGCACATCGGCGCCGAGCAGGCCACCCCGGCGCCGGGGGTGCTCGCGGCGATCGAGGACGCCGACCTGGTGCTGTTGGCGCCGTCGAATCCGGTGGTCAGTGTCGGGGCGATCCTCGCGGTCCCCGGGATCCGGGGTGCGTTGCGGACGACCGCGGCGAAGGTGGTCGGGATCTCGCCGATCGTCGGCGGAAAACCGTTGCGCGGCATGGCCGACGCCTGCCTCGACGTGATCGGTGTGGAGACCTCGGCGGAGGCGATCGGGCGTTGGTACGGGGCGCGGAGCGGGACCGGGATCCTCGACGGCTGGCTGGTCCACGACACCGATTCGGCCGAGGTTCCCGGGGTGGCGGTGGCCGCGGTCCCGCTGCTGATGACCGACCCGGACGCCTCCGCGGCGATGGTGCAGGCCGCGTTCGATGTGGTGGGGGTGACCCGATGACCGACCCCACCGCGGTGCCGCGTGATCACGCGCCCGGCGGAACGATCGAGATCGTCCCGGTGACCGGGCTCCCGGAGTTCCGGCCCGGCGACGACCTTGCCGCGGCGATCATGTCGGCGGCGCCGTGGCTGCGCGACGGGGACGTCCTGGTGGTCACCAGCAAGGTGTTCTCGAAGGTCGAGGGCCGGATCGTGACCTCCCCGACCGACCCCGAGGAACGGGACGCGGCCCGCCGCCTGCTGGTCGAGCAGGAAGCCGTGCGAGTCGTCGCGCGCAAGGGCCGGACGCTGATCACCGAGAACCGGCTCGGGATCGTCCAGGCCGCGTCCGGGATCGACGGCTCCAACGTCGACGGTTCCGAACTCGCTCTGCTGCCGGAGAATCCGGACGGCAGCGCCGCCGCCCTGCGCGAGACGATCCTCGCCGCCCTGGGGGTGACCGTCGGCGTGGTGGTCACCGACACGATGGGCCGAGCGTGGCGCAACGGGCAGATTGACGCCGCGATCGGCGCGGTCGGTGTGCCGGTGCTGCACGGCTACGCCGGCGCGGTCGACGGTCAGGGCAACGAACTGATGGTGACGGAGGTCGCGGTCGCCGACGAGATCGCCGCCGCCGGTGACCTGGTCAAGGGCAAACTCGGTGGGGTGCCGGTCGCGGTGCTGCGCGGTCTGGATCTGCCCGACGACGGGTCCCGGGCCCGCCAGTTGATCCGCGGCGGCGCCGAGGACCTGTTCTGGCTCGGCACCGCCGAATCCGTCGACATGGGACGGTCGGAAGCAATCCTGCTGCGCCGCTCGGTGCGGGAGTTCGCGGACGACCCGGTCGACCCGGCGGCGGTGCGGGCGTCGATCGCCCAGGCGCTGACCGCTCCTGCGCCGCACCACACCCGGCCGGTCCGGTTCGTGTGGGTCCGCACCCGCGCCGTGCGCGAGGTGCTGCTGTCCCGGATGGCCGAGCAGTGGCGCAGCGACCTCACCTCCGACGGCCTGAGCGTGGACGCGGTCGAGGCGCGGGTGGCCCGCGGGAACATCCTGTGGGATGCCCCGGAGGTGATCATCCCGTTCTGCGTCCCCGACGGCGCTCACGACTATCCCGACCCGCGCAGGCGGTCGGCGGAGTCGACGATGTTCACCGTCGCGGTCGGTGCGGCGGTGCAGGGGCTGCTGGTGTCGTTGGCGACCAAGGGAATCGGGAGCTGCTGGATCGGGTCGACGATCTTCGCCGGCGACGCCGTCCGCGACGTCCTCGACCTGCCCCCGGACTGGCACCCCCTCGGCGCGATCGCCGTCGGTCACCCCCTCGAGCCGCTGACACCCCGCACCGCCGCCGACCCCGGCGACGCCCTGATCGAGAGATAACCCACCGAGCCATGAGCGCCGAATCACTACACCGCACCGCGACCGCCGCGCTCGAGGGCTGGAAAACGCTCGACGAGAACGACGAATCGCTGCGGCACACCATGCTCGCGTTCCTCGCGTCGGCCCCTCTCGGCTGCCTGCGTGAATACGCACCCGGACACATCACGGCGTCCTCCCTCGTCCTCGACGAGGGAGGATGCCACGTGCTTCTCACCCTGCATCCCCGGGTCGGCCGGTGGATCCAATTGGGCGGGCACTGTGAGCCTTCCGACGACACGGTCGTCGACGCCGCGCTGCGGGAGGCGTGCGAGGAATCGGGAATTCCCGACCTCCGGATCGACCCGGACCTGCTGTCGGCGCACACCCACCCGATCACGTGCTCACTGGGACAGCCGACCCGGCACCTCGATCTCCGATTCCTCGTCCGCGCGCGTCCCGATGCGCACATCGTGCGAAGCTCCGAATCGACGGATCTCCGGTGGTGGCCGGTCGACGCGCTGCCGCCGAACGCGGAGAAGGCGACGATCGACCACCTCGTGCACCTGGCCGGACTACGGTAGCGGCACTACGCCGCTCACACGTCCGTGCTGAACCTGACCCCGCCGTCGGGCAACGTCACGCCGGGCCACACCCGTGCCCCGCGCAGGAGTTCGCATCGGGCGCCGACGTCGGCGCCGTCACCGATCACCGCGTCACGCACGAGCGCCCGCGGACCGATCCGCGCGCCGAATCCGATGATGGACCGTTCGACGGTCGCTCCGGCCTCGACGACGGCACCGTCGAACAGCACCGCCCCGTCGAGGCGTGCACCCGCACCCACCTCGGCGCCGCGACCGACGACCGTTCCGCCGATCAGCAGCGCGCCGGGGGCGACACCCGCACCCGGGTGGACGAGCGATTCACCGCGGGGGCCGTCCAGCGCCGGTGACGGGGCGATGCCGCGGACCAGGTCCGCGGAACCGCGCACGAAGTCTTCGGGTGTGCCCATGTCGCGCCAGTACGAGGAGTCGACGTGGCCGTACACCTTGGCGCCGTCGGCCAGCAGTGACGGGAACACCTCGCGCTCCACCGACACCGGGCGTCCCTCGGGGATCTGTTCGATGATCTCCCGCTTGAAGACGTAGCACCCGGCGTTGATCTGATCGGTCGGCGGGTCCTGCGTCTTCTCGAGGAACGCGGTGACGCGGCCGTCGGCGTCGGTGGGCACACAGCCGAACGCGCGCGGATCCCCGACCCGAACCAGGTGCAGGGTGACGTCGGCGTCCCGGGTCCGGTGGGTGTCGAGGATCGCGCCGAGGTCGGTGCCCCCGAGAACGTCGCCGTTGAAGACCATGGCGTGTTCGCCGCGCAGTTTCGGCAGAACGTTCCGGATGCCACCGCCGGTTCCGAGCGGCTCGGTCTCGGTGACGTAGTCGATCTCCAGACCCAGCTTGGATCCGTCGCCGAAGTACTCCTCGAAGACCTCCGCCTTGAACGACGTCCCGAGAACCACGTGGGTGATTCCGGCCGCCCCGATCCGCGCGAGCAGATGCTGGAGGAACGGCAGGCCCGCGGTGGGCAGCATGGGTTTGGGTGCCGACAACGTCAGCGGACGAAGCCTCGTCCCCTGACCGCCGACCAGCACCACCGCATCGGTCGTCTTCTCAATTGCCATGAGTCGTTCCCCCCTCGTTCCGATTCTTCCGACGTTCCCGGACCGCCGCAGCCACGGCGATCTTCGACCGCACCGCCAATCCTCCCCGAAGCGCCCACCGCAGGGGCGCCTGCCACCAGTGCGGGTGACGGTCGGCCTGGAACCGGTAGGCGCTCTGATGGTGCGCGGGCAGCATCAGTTCCGGGTGCTTGCCCGCAGCGTGCCCCTTAGCGTGGGTGACCTCGGCGGACGGCACGTACACGTTGAGCCATCCGGCCTTGCCCAGGCGGTCACCGAGATCGACGTCCTCCATGTACATGAAGTAGCGGGAGTCGAAACCGTTGATCGAGTCGAACGCCACACGCCGCATCAGCAGACACGAGCCGGACAACCAGCCGACCGTCCTCTCGCTGACGGTCTCGTTCTCCTGCCGGTAACCGGCGGTCCAC
The DNA here is from genome assembly GCF_042674125.1 of Rhodococcus sp. NPDC056960. NCBI lineage: Bacteria > Bacillati > Actinomycetota > Actinomycetes > Mycobacteriales > Nocardiaceae > Rhodococcus > Rhodococcus sp. NPDC056960. The sequence continues at coordinate 178,362 of NZ_JBHURF010000021.1, forward strand.
GGGTTGGACGGCCACACCGTGCCCAGCACCGCATGCCCCGCCCCCGACACGAGGTCGGGCACCTGGCGCGCCGACGGATAGACGCTTCCGTCGGGTTCCAGAACGAGAGGTCCGAGCGCCCCCGCCCGTGGCCAGCGCTCGGCGGCCGCGAGGAGAACGTCGATCGATCCGGGCGCCCAGCGCACATCCGGATTGGCGATGACGACGAACTCGATGTCCTCGTCGATCTCCGCGACAGCCCTGTTGATCGCACCGCCGTAGCCGATGTTCCCGCCGGTCCGCAGCAGGCGCACGTGCTCGTGCGCCGCGTCCGCGGCCTCGGGGGCGCCGTCCGTCGATCCGTTGTCGGCCATCACGACCTGCGGATCTTCCTTCGTCGCCTCGGCGAGAGTGCCCAGGAACTGTTCCAGATGCTCACCTGGCGAATAGGTCACCGTCACCACGGCCAGCTTCGAACTCACGCGGGCAAGCGTAGCCGTTGAAAGAGGGTCCGCCTCACACCACGGCATCCAGCGCCGCATGCAGGGCGTCCCGCCACGGCCGCAGCGGGGTCAGCCCGGCGTCGGCCCAGGCGCTGCCGGACAGGACCGAGAAGGCCGGTCTCGGCGCGGGCCGCACGAACTGAGCACTCGTGCACGGGCGCACTCGCTGCGGGTCCGCACCTGCCTCCTCGAACACCGCCCGCGCGAGGTCGAACCAACTCGCACGGCCCCCGTTGGTGGCGTGGAGCACCGGCGCGTCGACATCGCTGCGGCCGGCGAGTTCGAGCAGCGCGTCCGCCAGGTCGCCGGCAAATGTGGGCGAGCCCACCTGGTCGTCGACGACGTCGACCGTGTCACGTTCGCGCTCCAGCCGGCGCATGGTCGACACGAAGTCGGAACCGACCCCCGTGTAGACCCACGCGGTGCGGACGACGTGCGCGGACGGAAGCGCAGCGTGCACGGCCCGCTCGCCCGCGAGCTTGGTGCGTCCGTACGCGGTCGCGGGACCGGTCGGGTCGTCCACCTCGTACGGCGTGTCGCCCTGTCCGGCGAACACGTAGTCGGTGGAGACGTGAATCAGCCGCGCCCCCACCCGGGCGCACGCCGCCGCGAGGTTCGCCGGCCCGAGTTCGTTGACTGCCGACGCGGTCTGCTCGTCCGACTCCGCGGCGTCGACCGCGGTGTAGGCCGCGCAGTTGATCACCACGGATCCGCTCTCGACCTGCGCATCCACCGCGGCGCGATCCGTGATGTCGAGCTCGTCCGACCCCACACCGCGGGCCGTGACGCCCCGCGCGCCGGCCCGTCGGAGAAGGTGTCCGCCCAATTGCCCCCGGGCACCGGTCACAAGGATGTTCGTCACGACGGCCAGTCTGGCACGCCGATCCACGCCTCCCTGCTCCCGGCGCGTCGACCAGTAGCCTGGTTTCCGTGTCACACGAGCAACCCGCACCAGACGCACCCCCGAGCACGGCTCGGCGGCCGATTCACGTCGCTGTCGCGGTGCTGTCGGTGCTCGCCCTCGTCGTCACGGGATTCGCGTGGCGCAGCATCGACTCGCTGCGCAACAATCTGGCAACCGCGGGCGGTCTGGGACTCGGCGGTAGCGCCGACGGCGCCGTCGACATCCTCATGGTCGGCACGGACAGCCGCACCGACGCCCACGGCAACCCCCTCTCGCAGGAGGAGCTCGACTCCCTGCGCGCCGGCGAGGAAGTGGCGTCCAACACCGACACCATCGTCCTCATCCGGGTCCCGAACGACGGCAGCTCCGCCACCGCCATCTCGATCCCCCGCGACTCCTACGTGAACGTGCCGGGCATCGGCATGTCGAAGATCAACGCCGCCTACGGCGCCACCAAGGAGACCGAGCGGCTGAAACTCGTCGAGGACGGGGCCACCGACAAGGAGGCAGAGGAGGAGTCGACGAAGGCCGGTCGTGAGGCACTCATCGAATCGGTGGCAGACCTCACCGGCATCACCGTCGACCACTACGCCGAGGTCGGGCTGCTCGGATTCGTGCTCCTCACCAACGCGGTCGGCGGCGTCGACGTCTGCCTCAACGAGCCGGTCGACGAGGACCTGTCGGGCGCACACTTTCCCGCCGGGAAACAGACGTTGAAGGGTGCGGACGCGCTGAGCTTCGTCCGCCAGCGCCACGACCTCCCGCGCGGCGACCTCGACCGCATCGTGCGTCAGCAGGTGTTCATGGCGTCGCTCGTCGGCAAGGTACTGTCTGCGAAGACGCTCAGCGACCCGGGCAAGCTGAACGAACTCAGCGGCGCGGTGCAACGTTCGGTGGTGCTCGACGACGATTGGGACATCATCGAGTTCGCCACCCAGCTGCAGGACCTCGCCGGCGGCAAGGTGCAGTTCGAGACGATTCCGGTAGCCGACCTCAACGGCATGACCGACTACGGCGAGTCCATCGTCGAGGTGAAGCCGAAGGACGTGAAGAAGTACGTGGCCGGGCTCGTCGGCGAAGAGCCCACCGAGTCCGAGGACACCACCACGTCGAAGACGCCCGACATCGACACGTCCACCGTCACCGTCGACGTCGCCAACGCCAGCGACGTCGGGGGTCTCGCGAACGGTGTCGCCGAGGCGCTGAACTCGCTCGGCTACGGCCAGGGCGAGGTCGGCAACTACACCGGCAAGTCGGTGAACGGAACAACCGTCTTCGCGCACTCCGCCGACGACGACAGCGCGAAGGCCGTCGCCGCCGCGCTCGGCGGGCTCCCCACCGACACCGACGCGACCCTTCCCGAGGGCTCGGTGCGCGTGGTGCTGGCGAGCGATTACCAGGGTCCGACGTCCGCCGAGAGCACCAGCACCACGTCCTCCTCGTCCGGATCCTCGGAGACGGGCCTCGAGCCCGTGTCCACCGGAGGAACGACCCCCACCCCGGCACCGCCCGGCCCGCCCATCGACGCCGGGTCCTCGGGCCCGCGTTGCGTGAACTAGAGAACGAGAATCGGATTGTGTCCATGAACCATGCGTCCCGCACGCTGACCGACGCCCTGCTCGACCCCATCCTGAAGAACGACCCCGCCGGGCCGCGCGTGACGTACTACGACGACGCGACCGGAGAACGGGTCGAACTGTCGGCCCTGACCCTCGCCAACTGGGCGGCCAAGACCGCCAACCTGCTGCGGGACGAATTCGCGCTCGAACCCGGCGGCCGCGTCGCGGTGCTCCTGCCCGCACACTGGCAGACCGCCGCCGTCCTGCTCGGCGCGTGGTGGGCCGGCGCCGAGGTCGTCCTCGAACCCGACGCGGACGCCGACGTCGCACTCGTGTCGGCCCGGCACCTCGACGACGTCGGCGACGTGCCGGAGGTCGCGGCGCTGTCGCTGGACGCGTTCGGCAGGCCCGTCCCCGACCTCCCCGTCGGCATCACCGACTACGCCACCTCCGTGCGCGTCCACGGCGATCAGTTCCGGCCGACGGTCGCCGGACCCGCACTCGCCGGCAAGAGTGTCGACGACGTGCTCGCCGCCGCGCGTGCCTCCGCCGAGTCACGGGGCATCACCGCAACCGATCGCGTGCTGTCCGTCGAGGCGTGGGACTCCCCCGACGCACTGATCGACGGCCTCGTCGCCGTCTTCGCCGCCGGAGCGTCACTGGTGCAGGTCACCAACCCCGATGCCGACGCGCAGTCCCGGCGCGTGGGCACCGAGAAGATCACCCGTCAACTCTCCCGGTAGCCGCCGTCCGCGAGGCCCGCGGCGATCTCGAACCGGTTCCGGGCACCGGGATGTCGCGCCTCTTCGCACAGGTAGCGCAGCGCGAACGTCCACCCGTATGTCGCCCATTGGTCGGCGTGGACCGCTTCGTGCCGCACGAGCGGCCTCGCCGGTTCCCGGCCGGTGAGAAACGCACCGCCGACGGTCGTCCCGCCGCGCGCGTACCCACCCCGCATGCCGCTGCACACGAACATCCCGAACTCGTCGTCGAAGGCGATGCGGGCACCCCACATCCGGGAATACCCCAACGCCAGGCGGGTGATCGCGGCGGACTGGGAGTTGCCCCGCGACGCGCGAATCATCTGCACCCCACGGCTGCGTTTCATCTGCGCAGAATAGGTGCTCGGGATCGTTCATCCACGACTCCCCCTTCATCCACAGGGCAACGGACGAGAGTTCCACAGCGAACCCGAGGTGTTCCGGAACGACCGCCGACGCCAGAACTGGCTCGTCCGGGAGGGCTGGATGGTGCTCCGCTTCGCTGCCTACGACGTCCTGGCGCGTCCCGACGTGATCGCCGACGAGATCATCGCCGAGGTGCGCCGATGGCGTCGCGGTCGACGCACGAAATGAACTGAGCCGCCACTCCCTGCTCCCGCAGGGCCGTTTCGGCCCCGGAGCGGCGAAGAGGGGCGGCTCAGTTCGACGGGTCAGCCCATCAACGTGTCGCGGAGTGCCTTGTCCTTGTCGAGGACCATCTTCTCGAGCCCGTCCTGGAACGCGACCATCTGCTGCTGCAGGGCGGGGTCGGCGGCACCGAGGATGCGGACCGCGAGCAGGCCGGCGTTGCGGGCGCCGCCGATGGAGACGGTCGCGACGGGGACGCCGGCGGGCATCTGCACGATCGACAGCAGCGAGTCCATGCCGTCGAGGTACTTCAGTGGGACGGGCACACCGATGACGGGCAGCGGGGTGGCCGACGCGACCATGCCCGGCAGGTGGGCCGCGCCACCGGCGCCGGCGATGATCACCTGGATGCCGCGGCCGGCCGCGTCCTTCGCGTAATCGAGCATGCGCTGCGGCGTGCGGTGCGCGGAGACGACACCGACCTCGAAGCGCACCCCGAATTCGGCGAGCGCCTCGGCGGCGGCCTCCATGGTGGGCCAGTCGGAGTCGCTGCCCATGATCAGTCCGACCTGTGCGCCCTGACGTGCTGCCGAATCACTCACCGTGTACATCCCATCCGTCGGTCCATTCAGCGTGCGAAAGCCAATGCGCGGCGCGTTCGGCGCGTTCGCGCACTCGTGCCACGTAGTCCGGGTCGTCGATCGAGCCGGGTCCGCCGACGATGTTCACGTGGCCGATCTTCCGGTCCTCGCGTTCGCCCTTGCCGTAGAGGTGAATCTTCGCGTCGGGCATCCGGGCGAAGAGGTGGTGGACGCGCTCGTCCATGCTCATCTCGGGGGCGGTGGGCGCGCCGAGCACGTTCGCCATCACCGTGATCGGGGCGAGTGGTGCGGTGTCGCCGAGGGGATAGTCGAGGACGGCGCGCAAGTGCTGCTCGAACTGTGAGGTGCGGGCGCCGTCCATGGTCCAGTGGCCGGAGTTGTGCGGGCGCATCGCGAGTTCGTTGACGACGAGTGTGCCGTCGGTGGTTTCGAACAGCTCGACGGCCATGGCGCCGACCACACCGAGCTCGGACGCGATCCGCAAGGCCAGTTCCTCGGCGGCCTCGGCGACCGAGTCGGGCAGCGCGGGGGCGGGGGCGAGGACCACGGCGCACTGTCCGTGGCGTTGCACCGTCTCCACGACCGGCCAGGTAGCGCCCTGACCGAACGGTGACCGGGCCACCATCGCGGACAGCTCGCGGCGCATCGCGACCTTCTCCTCGACGAGGAGGGAGACACCCTTGTCGAGTTGCTGGGTGACGATGCGCTCGGCTTCGTCGGAATCGTCGGTCATCCACACGCCGCGGCCGTCGTATCCGCCGCGCACGGCCTTGATGACGACCGGCCACCCGTGCTGGGCACCGAACTTGACGACGTCCTCGGCCCACGTCACCTCGGCGAAGGCGGGGACCGGTGCGCCGAGTTCGCCGAGCTTGCGGCGCATCGCCAGCTTGTCCTGCGCGTAGATGAGCGCCTGCGGCGGCGGCTGCACGTTGACGCCCTCGGCGACGAGGACGTCCAGGTGCTCGGTCGGCACGTGCTCGTGGTCGAAGGTCAGCGCATGCGAACCGACCGCGGCCCTGCGCAGCGCCTCGAGGTCGGTGTGGCTGCCGAGGACCACGTCGGGGCTCACCTGCGCGGCGGGTTCGCCGGCGGTGCCGGAGAGCACCCGCAGCGTCTGGCCGAGCGCAATTGCGGCCTGGTGGGTCATTCGCGCGAGTTGGCCGCCACCGATCATCGTCACGACGGGTTGCCCGGCGGTCAGATCGCGGGGGGTCGTGGGACGCGGTGTGGAATCAGAGTTGCCGGTCACGGGTCACTAGTTTGTCACGTCCGGCGCCGGGTTCCGCCGCCGAGGTGGGCGGTGCGTTGTTTCTGTGATTCTCCTGATGATCTCGGCGTCAATTGGTGGTATCCGGTCCAACTTTCGTAAACTCATCCGTTGTGTCATTTGTCGACGGCGTCCTTGCACGCGTTCCCCAGCCCTTCCGGGCCCTCGCGTTGCGCCATCACGAACTGATCAAGTTCGCGATTGTGGGCGGCACCACCATGGTCTTCGACCTCGCGATCTTCTATTCGCTGAGCCTCACGATCCTCGAAGAGAAGCCCGTTGTCGCCAAGGTTCTCTCCGGAATTCTGGCGACCGTCCTGAGTTACATCCTCAACCGCGAATGGTCGTTCAAGAATCGTGGCGGACGGGAACGGCACCACGAGGCTCTGCTGTTCTTCACGATCAGCGGGGTCGGTGTTCTTCTCGCCGCTGCGCCGCTGTGGATCGCCAACAACGTGTTCGACATCCGCGCCAACCAGGAAGACCTGACCACCCTGGTCGTCGTCGACTTCGTGCTCAACTACATCATCGGCAACCTGCTGCAGATGGTGTTCCGGTTCTGGGCACTGCGCCGGTTCGCGTTCCCGGACGAGAACGTGCACCTCGTCGACCCGGATCTCGTCGACGAGGCCGCCGAGGAGCCGTCCGGCCACGCCTGATCGTCAGCGGGGCTCCCTGATCCCGGTGACCCGTGTCGGCACGTGCTCGCGGGCGATCGGGACGAAGATCGCGAACAGGGCCGGGCGCCGTCGCTGCAATTCCAGCCGGCCGCCGTCGGCCTCGATGAGGGCGCGCGCCAGCGCCAGCCCCACACCGGTCGAACCGGCACCCGAGAAACCGCGGTCGAAGATGTGCGGCGCCAGGTCGTTGCTGACGCCGACACCCTCGTCCGACACCTCCACACACACCGTGGCCTCGCGGGGCGACGTGTCGTTGCCGGGTGACCGGAGCGTCTGCCCCTGAATCAGGCGCACCGCGACCGTGCACGTTCCCGCCCCGTGCATGAGCGCGTTGTCGACGAGGACGGCGACCGCCTCGCGGAGCCGCGAACCGGTGGTCGACGCCATCACATTCGTGTCGCCCCGCAGCAGCAGCGTGCGCCCGGCGTCCTCGAACGGCCGTTTCCAGTCGGCGATGACGACGCTGAGCTCCCGGATCACGGACACCTGGGTCTCGGTGCCGGTGCTGCGCGACGAACGGACCAGTTCGTCGATCGCGACCGTCAGTCGGTCGACCTGCGCCATCGCCTCGTCCGCCTCCACCACGACCGCGGGGTCCGAGTGCACGGACAGTTCGTCGAGTCGGAGACGGACCGCAGTCAGCCGGCTGCGGAGCTGGTGGGAGACATCCGCGACGAGTGCGTGTTCGCGCTGCAGCCGTCCCGCGATCTCGACGGTCGCGGAGTCGAGGACGTCGGAGACGCGGTCGAGTTCGGGGATGTCGTGACGCCGCACGTCGGGCCGGAAGTCGCCCTCGGCGAGACGGGCCGCGCGGTCGGCGACGTCCCGGAGCGGGTCGGCGAGCCGCTTCGCGGTGACGTACGCGACGACGGTCCCGGCGGCGATGGACACGAGCACCAGCAGGGCGACGGCACCGACCGCCTGGCGTTGCTGGGTGCGCATCTCGTCGGACGGCACCTCGAGGCGGAGCGAACCGGACGTGCCCATCGCGAGGGACTCCACGAGCGGCGATTGCACGGCGGGTTCACCGATATCCACGCGGGCGGCGCCGTCGTCGGTGGTCGGATAGACCACGACGAGCCGTCCCCGGGCCGGGGTCAGCAAGCGCAGGGAGTTCGTGTCGAGGTCGCCCTCGACGACGCCGTTGACGCCCTCCTGGTTGATGATCTCGGTCGCCATCCGGTCGAGCCGGACCTGGAGATCGCTGCGGTTGAAATCCTCGACCCACAACCATGCCGTGTAGATGAGCGGCACACCGAGCAGCAGCGCCGTCAGGATCACGACTGCGAGGATCGACTGGAGAATTCTGCGGCGCACTACCCCGCCTAGTCGGTGTTGATGCGGAAGCCGACGCCGCGGACCGTCGCGATGCGACGCTCGGCGGCGGGGCCCTCGTCACCGATCTTCCGCCGCAGCCACGACATGTGCATGTCGAGGGTCTTCGAGCCGCGCAGTTCCACGTCGCCCCACACCTCCGCGAGGATGGTGTCGCGGGACACCACCTGTCCCGCGTGCTCGAGCAGGACCCGGAGCAGTTCGTACTCCTTGTTGGCGAGGGCGATCTCGGTTCCGTTCACGAGCACCCGGCGGGCCGCGGGCTCGAGCCGGATGCCGCCGACCTCGACGACCGCGTCCTCGCCGCCGCCGCGGCGCCGCAGCAGGGCACGCACGCGGGCCATCAACTCCGCCAACCGGAACGGCTTGCCCACGTAGTCGTCGGCGCCCGCGTCCAGTCCGACGACGAAGTCGACCTCGTCGGTGCGTGCGGTGAGCATGAGCACCGCGAGTTCCGAACTGTGGGCGCGCACTTGCCTGCACACCTCGAGTCCGTCCATGCCGGGGAGGCCGAGGTCCAGGATCAGCAGGTCGTACGCACCGTCGAGGGCCTGCTCCAGCGCCGCCGGGCCGGTCTGCTCGATGGTGACGTCGTATCCCTCCCGGCCCAGTGCCCGCGACAGCGGGGCGGCGATGGCTTCGTCATCTTCGGCAAGCAAAACTGCAGTCACCTCCACAGGGTACGGAGGTGCGGAGACCGCTGTGACCGGTTACCAGCCTTTGCCGGTGTCGGCGTCGCCACGCGGGTCGTCGCGCTCGTGGTCACGGTGAAGGTCCATCGCATCGAATACCTGGTGGTAGAGCAGCGAATGGACGCGCTGGACGTCGGGGATGTCGTCGAATTCCAGCGGATCGTCGGAGGAGGACACGATGACGAGCGTGCCGGTGCGGAGCATTCGGTCGAGGAGGCCGTGCCGGAACTGGACGTTGCTGATGCGCCCCATGGGGATGTCGATCCCGGTGTGCGTCATCACACCCTGGCGGATGAGGACGCGACGGTCGGTGACGATGAAGTGGGTGAACTTCCAGCTGAGAAACGGCGCGACGCAGCGCCATACGACCAGCGCGAGCCACATCGCGAGGATGACGACGAGCACGACGGTCAGCGCGGAACCGTCCAGCTTGTTCTCCGCGAAACCCGCCGCGAAACCCGCTACCGCCGTCGCCAGCAGGAAGGTGAGGGCGGGGACCAGCAGCATCTTCCAGTGCGGATGACGGTGAAGCAGCAGTTCTTCGTCCTCGGCAAGGGCGTCCTCCGGATATCCCATGCGAAGAGTGTGCCCCTATCGCATGCGACTGAGCACGATCGGGGTGACGACGATGATGATGCCGTACAGCACCATCCACACTCCGACCACGATCACGAACACCTCGAGCGACAGCTCGGGCTGTAGAAGCACGATGGCCCCGGCGACGACGCTGATCACCCCGAGCACGATGGTCAGCCCGCGATCCGCGACCGAACCCGACGCGCCCGCGACGATGTCGAGGACGCCGCGGAACACCCACCACGCACCGACGACGAGCGCGATGATCACGACCGTCTGGAGGGGGCTCCGCAGTACGAGGAACGCCAGAAGTATTGCGAGGGCACCGGATACGCCCACCAGTGTGCGCGTTCCTCCTCCGGCGTCGACGTCGGCGAACGCCCGGATGATCTGGACGATGCCGAATCCGAAGAATTGGATGGCGATCAGGACGGCCAGCACGGTGAGCGTGACGTGCGGCCAGACGAGCACTGCGATGCCCAGTCCCAGGGTGAGCAGACCGAGCACCACCGTGAGGCCGGTCAACGTGCGCCGGGCTGCGATGACAGAGGACTCCGGAATTGAGGTACTCATGTACCACAGTGTCGCACTACTCGGTGCGCACCGGGCGTAAATGTGTGATGTCACCTGCGGAGACGGCGACCGTGCCGGGTTGGCCGTCGGGCGCGATCACGACCCGCCCCTCGGCGTCGATGTCGGTGGCGATGCCGATCAGCTCACGCCCGCCGGGCAGTTCGGCGCGCACCCGCTGACCGAGGGTGCCGCAGCGCCCGCGGTAGGCCTCCGCGAGTTCGGTGACGTCCCAGTTGGAGTCGTGCCATTGCTGCCAGCGGTCGGCGATCGCGCGGAGCACCGCACGTACGAGGGTGTCACGATCGCTGACCTCGGCGTCTTCGAGCACGAGCGACGTCGCGTGTGCCACGGGCAGTTCGTCCCTCGTGAGGCTGACGTTGAGTCCGATCCCGACGACCACCGCGGGATCCGGTGTGGTGGCGGACACCTCGGCGAGGATCCCGGCGACCTTGCGACCGTCGATCAGGACGTCGTTGGGCCACTTCAGTTCCGCGGGCACCTTCGCGACGGCACGCAGCGCATCGACGACGGCGACTCCGGTCAGGAGCGGCAGCCACCCCATGTCGCCCACGCCCATCCCCGGCATCGTCAGCAGCGCGGAGACCGCGATCTGCGCCTGCGGCGGGCTCACCCAGGGACGGAAGTGGCGGCCCCGGCCGCTGCCCTGGAATTCGGCGAGCAGCACGTGCCGGTCGCTGTTCGACGCCGCGGCCCGTGCGAGGAGGTCCGCGTTCGTGGACCCGGTCTCCTGGACGACGTCGAGCCGCGACCAGAACCTGCGGGTATCGCTGTCGTCGTCACCGCGGACGAGCGCGGCGCGCAGATTGTCGGCGTTGAGCGGGGGTCGGTTCAGGTCGGTCCACATCCCCACAGCCTAGGACGAGCAGGAAAAGGTACTGGTCAGTAGCCGGGTCGGGGCAACGTGCCGCCTGACCACCTCCCTTGCCAGATCGTCGCCCGCTCTCGTTAAGCTGACCTGTCATGACCACTGTTCAGGAGCCGAGCGCGGCGGAGTCGGCGAGTACGCCCGATATTCACACGACGGCGGGAAAGCTCGCCGACCTGCGTAATCGTCAGGCCCAGGCGCAGCACCCGAGCGGTGAAGCCGCGGTCGAGAA